>JANXYJ010000036.1 GCA_025350105.1 Terriglobia bacterium
GGAGCAACTGGCAGTTGCTCCTGGTTTTTGCGTTGCAAAACGATCGCCGCAGTTTTTCGTTACGCTGAAGTCTACTCGTCTTGCCTTTTATCTTTCAAACCAACATGCAAAAGCACAAACTTCTGATCAATGGTGCGTGGGTGGATCCCTCTACGCACGCCTGGTTTGAATCCGTCAACCCGTTTACCGCGCAGCCCTGGGCGATGGTTCCACGGGCCGCGAAAGAAGATGTGGATAAGGCCGTGGCGGCGGCGAAGGCGGCGTTTTATAGTCCAGCCTGGCGGGGCATGACGGCCAGCGCGCGAGGAGCATTGTTGGTTAAATTTGCCGACCTGGTTGCCCAGGAAGCGGAGCGGTTGGCGACGATTGAATCCACCGATAACGGCAAGTTGCTGGCGGAAATGCGCGGGCAGTTGAACTACATTCCGCAATGGTTCCGCTATTACGGCGGATTAGCGGATAAAATTGAGGGCCGCGTGATTCCCATCGATAAACCGGGCGTGTTCAATTTCACTCGCGAAGAACCGGTGGGCGTGGTGGCAGCCATCACGCCGTGGAATTCGCCGTTGATGCTGGCCACGTGGAAACTGGCGCCGGCGCTGGCGGCGGGCTGCACCATTGTGTGGAAGCCCAGCGAATATTCCTCCGTTTCCGCGTTCGCGTTCGGTGAGCTGTTCGAGAAAGCCGGATTTCCGCCGGGCGTGGTGAACATCATCACCGGCTTTGGAAATGAAGTGGGCGGACCGCTGATCGACCATCCCGATGTGGCGAAAATCGCTTTCACCGGCGGCGATAAAACCGGTGAACACGTGTATCAGGCCGCCGCACGGGGCATCAAACACGTGACTCTGGAGCTAGGCGGCAAATCGGCCAACATCGTTTTCGACGATGCGACGATGGACGAAGCGGTGAAGGGTGTGGTGTCCGGGATTTTCGCAGCGACGGGGCAGACCTGCATTGCGGGATCACGCGCGTTGATTCACCGGCCCATTCACGATCAGTTCGTCGAAAAGTTACTGACATTGGCAAAGACAGCCAAGATGGGGAATCCGCTGGAGGCGGCGACGCAGGTGGGTCCGGTGACCACTCGGCCACAATATGAGAAAGTGCTGGACTACATTCGCATCGCCAAAGACGAGGGCGCGGTGTGCCGGTTGGGCGGCAATCCGGCGACGAGGCCGGAGTGCGGCGCGGGCTGGTTTGTCGAGCCCACCATTTTCACCGGCGTGAATCCGGCCATGCGGATTGCCAACGAAGAAGTATTTGGGCCGGTGCTATCGATGATTCCTTTTGACGATGAAGAGGACGCCATTCGCATTGCGAATGACACCGTGTTTGGCTTGGCCGCAGGTGTTTGGACGCAGAGCATTCGCCGGGCGTTGACGATGAGCGAGCGGTTGGAAGCGGGCACGGTTTGGGTGAACACTTATCGCGCAGTGAGCTACATGTCCCCGTTCGGAGGCTACAAGCGCAGCGGGATTGGCCGCGAGAATGGCGCCGAGGCGATCTATGAGTACCTGCAAACCAAGAGCGTATGGATTGATATTGCAGGCAACGCGCCGAATCCGTTTGTGATGCGGTAAAACACCTGAGGCGGGGCTCTACAAACCGCTATTTCGGCAGGTGGTTACCGATTGCTGCCATGGTTGCAGCCATGGTTGCAGCCACGATTGCGGCAATGATTGCCGAAATGAGCAGCAATGAATTGTTGCGGCGATCGCGCAAATATATCTGGAAAATAGGGTATCTAAATTGGCGGCTCAGAGGTGGATTTCTCGCACTCTGCGCAGACGGTGCGGGCGTTTGCGGGGGCTCTGCAACGTTTTGCCCAGTGCCCTCATCACCACCTTACCGAGAGTCAATTCACGGCAAATACAGTAATAGTAGTACTGATGATTCTTGTCATATACGCGCAAAATAGTATGATTGAGTGAGCGCATTGCATTCGCTTCATGGCCTCTTTTTTCAAAGATATCGGTTTTGGTTTCCGTGTGCTGAGCCGGTCTCCGTGGATTTCCCTTTGGGTGATCCTGACGCTGGCACTGGGCATCGGCGCGAACTCGGCGATTTACAGCGTGGTGGATGCGATGCTGCTGCATCCGGTGGATTACGCGGATCCTGACCATCTCCTGATGCTGCGCGAGCGGGAGGCTCAAGGCACCAGCTACCCGGCGTCGCCTGCGAATTTTCTGGATTGGCGGGCGCAAGCGAAGTCTTTTTCAGGAATCGCCGGGTGGTCTGCTGCACAATTTGTGATGACGGGCACGGACCGGCCACAGCAGGTAAGCGGGGCGATGGTGACTGCGAATTTTTTCAGCACCCTGGGCGTTCCTCCGGCGCTGGGACGGGGCTTTGCGACAGGCGAGGACGCGACGGATGCAACCGCTGGTCCTGGCAGCGCGGCGCACGTGGCGATGATTAGCAATTCGTTGTGGCATGACGCGTTTGGCGGCAGTCCTGCGGTGCTGCAAAAGACGATTCAGCTGAATGGGAGCAGCTATTCGATTGTGGGCGTGCTGCCGGCGGATTTTCAATTTATACAGCAGCGTCAGGTCTACATTCCCGTGGCGCTGGACGCCTCTGAGCGGGACTATCGTTCAGTGCAAACGGTGGCGCGGCTGCGGGCCTCGAAGGAAACCGCGGTGGCTGAGATGGCCAACATCTCCGCGTCGTTGAACCGGCAATATCCCAAAAGCAATCAAGGCTGGGCGATTGATGCGCAAAATCTGTTGGACGTGCTGGTGGACCGGCGCTTCCGCTTGCGCCTGCTGATGTTGCTGGGCGCGGTGGGGATGGTGCTGTTGATCACGTGCTCGAATGTGGCGGGATTGCTGCTGACCAGGGCGCTTTCGCGGAGCCGGGAAATGGCGGTGCGCGTGGCTTTGGGCGCGCCACAGGGGCGGCTGGTACGGCAATTGTTGACGGAATATTTTTTGCTGGCATTGCTGGGGGCAACGGCGGGGTTAGGCGTGGGCGCGGCTCTGATCAAAATTGCGCCGTCTATTGTGCCGCCCAATCTATTGTCCACGGCAGTGCCGATTGAACCGAATCCGCGGGTAATTCTATTTACCTTGGCGTTGTCTTTGCTGGCGGGCTTATTGTTCGGGCTGGCGCCGGCGCTGGCCGGGGCGCGGCAGGATGTGCTGGGCGCTTTGCGCGGCGGCAGGAGCGCCAGCTCCGGTACGGCAACCCAAAGGGTGCGCCGCGGGTTGGTGGTGTTCCAGGTGGCGGTGGCGTTGGTGCTGTTGGCCACCAGTGCATTGATGAGCCAGAGTCTGAGTAACATGATGCGCGTGGATCCGGGATTTGTTCCGCAAAATACGTTGGCCACGCCCATGATTCTGCCGGCGGCCAGATTTGACGGGCCGCATGCGGTGTCCTTTCAACAGGATTTGATGGAGCGCGTCCGTTCGATGCCGGGTGTGGTGGATGTGACGATGGGAACCGATTTGCCGCTCTACGATGTTGTGAAGGAGATCCCCTTTGATCGAGAAGACACGGCTCCCCGAAGCCAGGCGGAACGGCCCGGAGTAAACTACGTTGCCGCGTCACCCAGCTATTTTCATACGCTGCAAATCGCCAAACGCGCCGGCCGGGAGTTTAGCGAAACCGATCAGGAATCGGCGCCTGCGGTGGTGCTGGTGAATCAGGCGTTTGTAGAACGTTATTTTCCGGGGCAGAATCCGCTCGGAAAGCGGCTAATTTTGAACCGGCCGGTTTTGGGCCGTAAGAGTTTCGCGGCCGATGTGCGGGCGGAGATTGTTGGCGTGGTGAACAATGTGCG
The DNA here is from genome assembly GCA_025350105.1 of Terriglobia bacterium. GTDB lineage: Bacteria > Acidobacteriota > Terriglobia > Bryobacterales > Bryobacteraceae > Palsa-187. The sequence goes on from JANXYJ010000036.1 coordinate 3,785, forward strand.
ATTGGGTCCTTTGACGCCGGAGGCGCAACCAACCATGTATGGGCCGCTGGCGCAAAACGAATGGTCGGAGCGGCTGTGGCTAACAGTGCGGCATGCGGGGAACGCCGGGCTGGTAGTTCCGGAGCTGCGGCAGGCGGTGTCCCAAATGGACAGCGAACAATCCATCGGCCAGGTGACGCAGCTGGAGACGCGATTCTCCAATCAGTTCAGCGAGCATAAGTTTCAGATGTTGTTGATGGCGTGCTTTGCGGCCTTGGCCACGCTACTCGCCATCATCGGAATCTATGGCGTAAATTCGCACTCGGTTACGCAGCGCCGCGGCGAGATTGGTTTACGCATGGCACTGGGAGCCAGCCCGGGTGCGGTGATGCGCGAAGTGATGGGCAGCGGCGCTCGCTTAACTGGGGTTGGATTGGCGTTGGGAATCGCGGGTGCCTTGGCGGCCAGCGCCGTGCTGCGAACCTTCCTGGTGGGCATTAGCGCAACCGATCCGTTAACGCTGGGTGCGGCGGCAGCGCTGCTGTTGTTGATTTCGGCCATCGCCACGTATTTTCCCGCGCGCAGGGCGATGCAGGTGAATCCCTCGTCAGCGCTAAGAGGCGAGTAGAACTTTTTAGTGTGCCGCGCGCAACAGTAGTTCATAAACAAACAGTTCGGCAATTCCCGACGCCGGCAAGATCGGCACGTCATAGCCGGGAACAGCCACGACGCCGTCGCCGAAATCCCAATGCTCGTTGATGAAGGTATCGCCCCGGTAGGCAAAATCCAGCGGCCGCGGTTCCGCTGCGCCCAGCCAAATTGCATGGGCGCCGGGGATGCTGCGCAGGTCCAGCCAGACCTCGCGATCCGGGCCGTAGTAGCCCAGGTAGACCAGAATCCCGTCGCGCTTCAACCATTTGCCTAACGGGGCTGGGCCAAGGTCGGCGATTTTGAAACCCGGCGGCGCCGCGAATTTTCCCATGTGTGTGCCGCCGGCAAGCACGGTGGAATCCTGCGGTTGGCCCGCGATCAACTTGCCGGCGGCCGTGATGGCGGGCAACTCTTTGGCCGCGATGGCGTCGATCATGCCGGAGATGTACTCCAGATATTGGCCGCTGATGCGGGCAGGCCGAACATCGGCGGACATTCGTGGGACCGCGTCCTGATGAAACAGGCGGTCCGTGTAGCGGGCGTTGCGGGTGGCTGCGTTGGGCGCGAAGATGCTTTGCCAAAACACCAGCGTGCGGTTTTGGCGCGCGGTGGCGGCAGCCAGTTCGCCGGTAGCTTCCCACAAGGAAAGAACGTTGCCCAACTGATGGATGGGCTCGCCGTCAGGTGCGTTCCACGGGATTAGGTTGTCGATGAAGTTGGCTCCCGGCGCACCATCCGGCGGCATCGGCCCGAACCAAACCACCACAGGGGCGGGCTTCAGCGCGGCCACGGCTTTTGCGGTGGCTTGATACGTAGCGGGTGTGTAGCTTACCCAGACGACATCTTTCGCTGTCAGCTTTTTGCCTTTGTAGACCGTCATGCCCATGGTTCCGCCGGCACGGCCATACGCTTCGGCGGGCCAGGCGTTGTACTCGCAACAGACGTAGTAGCTGCCTCCAGAGACAAGATTGTTGGCGGAGGCGTTCACGGCCCCATCCAGACGCGCCACTTGGCTGCGATGCGCCGCCACCAGGCGCTGGACTTGCTGGACGTAAGCGTTCAGCCCATCGGCGCCCGGCTTGGCTGACGGCGTTTGCGCCGTGCAGATGGTGGCGCTGATCCACAGCGCGGCGATATAAGTTTTCATGCCACTCCACATGGTCCGCATTTGCTATACAGAAGTCTAGCAAGCCATTTTGGGTCTTACGTGGGTCTCAGCTATGCGGAGCAGCGAGACTTGATTCTGTCAGCCATTGCTGAATTTCGTTGGAGCTCAGTTGACGGCCGGCCCTTGATTACCAACGAACTTGCGGCGGGACCCAGATGCGTTGAAACTGTGACGACTGGCATCGCTCGCATCAGTCGCTAGCATCGGCATAAAACTTGCTCCCCAAACCTGACTCCACCCGTGCCACACTAAAGACGTGCCTGACGTTTGTACTTGCGGGGCGAAGTTACTGCCTGATTCCCGGTTTTGCCATAAGTGCGGCAAGCCGCAGCGCGAAGAAATGATCATCGAAGAACCGGAGGCAGTTGCCGCTCCGGTCATCATAAACGTTGCGCCGCCGGTTCTTCCTCCCATTGGATTCAGCAACGGCTTGGCTGTGCGCACCGCTCTGTTTGCGGGGTTTCTGGCCTTGGCCGGCATGGTGGTCAGCAGCCAGGTGGCGCAGGCTCTGGCGTTTCCGTGCCTGATGGCCGGGGGATTTCTGGCGGTTTATCTTTACGAAAAACGCACCGGCCAGCGGCTCTCCATCGCCAGCGGAGCGCGCCTGGGTTGGTTGTGCGGTATCTTTCTGTTTGTGGTGATGGCTCTGATGCTGGCCGCAATGTCAGCCGCGATTGCTGACCCCACCCTGGTGTCTACACTGCGCGAGCAGATGAAGTCGCAAGGAATACCACCGGCGACAGTGGACCAGTTGATCACGGTTTTCAAATCGCCCGGCGGCATCGTAAGCGCGCTGCTGCAGGCGTTTTTAATTCCCACCGTGTTAACGGCCAGCGGCGGCGCGCTGGGCGCGAAACTGTTGGGCGCGACGTCATTTAAAGACTAACTGGCAAAGACTAGCGGGCGGTTGCCTGCTTGACGGAAGCCCATCTCACCATTGCCACGCCGACGAAGATGATCACCATCCCCACCGCTTCGGGCCAGCCGAACGGTTCGCGGTAGACCAGATAACCCAGAATCACCGCCACCAGCGGATTGATGTAGTTATAGATGGATACCAGCGCGACCGGCAATCGGTCGAGCGCAAAGATATAAGCGCTGTATCCCACAATGCCGCCGAAGACTGCCAAATAAACAATGGCCACAATGCCGGTTTTGGTCCAGGTTTGATGCTGGGCTTGGCCGGGCCAAAACGCCGGCAGCGCGAAGATAAGGCCGGTTGCCAACTGTTGCACGCCGCCACTCACAAAGGGGTGCGCGTGCGTGGCCAATTTTCGCTGGCCAATGGAACCGGCCGACCAAACGGCGGCGCTGAATTGCAGCACCAAAAAACCCAGGAAGAAATCGCGCGGCTGGATGACCGATTGCAACCCAGGACCGGAGATGAGCGATGGCACGATCAGGAAAATCAAGCCCGCCAATCCCATCAGCATGCCGCGCAAAGCCGGGGCGTGGAGGCGCTCGCCGTTCTTCGTCATGGACTCCAGACCCGTCAGCCAGAATGGTTGCGTGCTGACCAGAAGCGCCGCCAGTCCGCTGGGAATCCATTGTTCGGCGTACGCCAGGCTGCCGGTTCCTCCACCAATGGTGATAACGCCGTACATGGCGGTTTTCCAGGCTTCGTTTTTTTTGGGGAACGCCGCGCCTTTCAACCAAGCGCCCAATAGAAGGATGCCGCCGGAGCCGGTGTAGCGCAGGAACATCAACATCGAGGGGGTGAAGTATTCGAGCGCGACGCGAATGCCCAAATAAGTTGTGCCCCAAAAAAAGCATACACAGGCCAGGGCGATATAGGCACCGAGCAGGGAATGGCGTGATGGGGCGGCGGTACTCAGGCTACTATGTTAGCTCGGTCATTGACTTTGCTTGTAATTTTGCCGGTTCACTTCGCTCCTAACTAGGCTTGTATCTGGCTTGCTAAACCGCCCCTTAAGTGGGCTTGTTAAGATGTTAGTTTGATCCTCACGTTAACCATCAATCCGGCCATCGACCGCACCATCACCGCGGATCGCCTGGTTTTTGAAGACCGGGGCTACATTTTGGACCGCAGCGAAGCCGCCGGCGGGCGCGGCCTGAACGCTTCCCAGGTGATTCACTCTTTCGGCGCGAAAACGGAAGCTATCCTCACCGCCGGAGGCGCAACCGGAAAACGCATCGAAACATTATTGGCCGATACCGGTTTCGCCTACGAAATCATTCCCGTCGCCTCCGAGAGCCGTACGAACCTCACGATTTCCGACCGCCACGGCCTTACGGTCAAGCTGAACGAGCGCGGCAATCCACTGACGCACGGCGAGCTCGAAGAGATCAAGAAGCGGGTGGCCGCGCGGCTGCCCAAAACCGCATGGCTGATGATCTGCGGCAGCATTCAGCCCGGTGTGCCGCAACATTTCTATAACGAAATTGTAGAATTGGCCAAGGCGCATGGCGTCAAAACACTGCTCGATACCGATGGCGAAGCGCTGCAACATGCGCTGGACGCCAAGCCGACTGTGATCATGCCCAATCAGCACGAAGCCGAACGGCTGCTGGGCCGGGCGCTGATCACTCGCAGCCAGTTCCTGGAAGCGGTGGACCAAATGCAAGCAATGGGTCCGGAGTGGGTGATTCTTTCCCTGGGCGCACGCGGAGCCATCGGGTCTTCACCCGAAGGAGTTTTCGAAGCGCTGCCGCCCCGAGTGGAGGCGCTGTGCCCCATTGGAGCCGGCGACGCATTGGGAGCCGCCTTCGCCTGGGGCATGGAGCGCAAGAAATCCTTCGCCGATTCCCTCCGCTGGGGTGTAGCCGCCGGAACCGCAGCCGCGAAATTGCCGGGGTTGGCGTTCCCCACACTCGAGCAAACGAAGGCTGTATATAAACAGGTGGAAGTGCGGCCCGCGCGGTAAATTGTGGTGGGCGCGGCAGGGCTCGAACCTGCAACCCTCAGCTTCGAAGGCTGATGCTCTATCCAGTTGAGCTACGCGCCCGCTCCCGTCATTATCGCGCAAATGCGCCAGACTGAAGTCATGTCGAAAACTCCTCAGGAAACAGAGGTCAAAATTCGTTGGGCGGGCACCGCGCAAGAAGCGCTGGCGCATATCAAAAGCTGCGGCTATGGCGTACGGGAGCCGAGGGCCTTGCAGGTGGATCAACTATTTGATCGCGGTGAAAATAGGGATCACGGCGAACTCCGCCGCGAAGGCTGTGCGCTGCGCTTACGGCAAACACTCTCGCCATCAGATCGATCCCCTTTGCAATTAGCGATTGTCACCTATAAAGGTCCAGCGGATAACGGCCGATGGAACACTAAATATAAGACCCGCGAGGAGATTGAATTTGACGTGTCTAACGCGGAGGCATATGTCACAGTACTTTCGCGTTTGGGGTACTGGCCAGCGTTTCGTTATGAAAAATTCCGGACGGCATTCGCGCAAACGGGGGAACCAGGCGTGATTACGCTGGACGAAACTCCCATTGGCGTGTTCTTGGAATTAGAGGGGCCTGAATATTGGATTGATTCCACAGCCAATCGCTTGGGTTTTGCTTTCCAGGACTATGTCACCGCCAGTTATGCGGCGCTGTATATGATATATCGCGAAAGCAATCCAGCTGCTCCCGGAGATATGGTGTTTAGCTCTCAATGGCCCATGAGAAGGGAAAGTACTTAGGAAACTTCACTGGTACTCAGGAGAAATTACCCTAGTACCCAACAAGACTCTTGAAGCCAGCGAAATCCGGTGCTAAGCTTCTCATAGTTCAAAAACACCGTTCAAAAAAGACCGTTCAAAAAAGACCGGTCAAAAGACCATGAATCAACTTTGGGTCACAATTTTATGGAACTGATTGCAACCATCATCATTACGGCGGCCTCGGTGCTGCTGTTCGGCTACTGGTTTCGTTATACCTGTATGCTGATTTTGAGCGCCAAGACCGCGCGCGATTACGCCAGCGAAGTGGCGGCGTTCAATGAACTGGGCTTCAATCAGGTCCAATCGCAGCTCTCCTCCGTGATCACCGGGACGGCGGACTTGGACCGCTTGCGCACCGCTCTCGACCGGGATTATGCGGTTCTTAATCAACTGCTGGAACAAACCAAACACATGGGAATGGAAGATGCGTCGATGGAACAGTATATGCTGCGTGTGCACTATAAAGTCAGCCGCGTCTACTTCCAGTTGAGCAAACAGCTTTCGCAATCCGCCAGCCGCCATGCGCTCGAGGAAATGTCCAGCGTAGTTGCATACTTTGCCAACGTGATTGGCGAACGGGCCCTCACCGCCGCGTAATTGGGCCTCAGCCGTTAGTGCAAACGCAGGCTGAAGTTTTCTCCCAGATACACCCGCCGTACCTCCGCGTCGTTACCCAGGACCTCCGGCGGGCCGGAGCGGAAAATGCGGCCGTTATTGATAATGTAGGCACGGTCGGTCACCACCAGCGTTTCGCGCACCTTGTGGTCGGTGATCAAAATGCCGATGCCGGACTTCTTCAGTTCGAAAATAATCTTTTGCAAATCCAACACCTGAATCGGATCGATGCCGGAGAATGGCTCATCCAGCAGCAAAAAGCTGGGGTCGATCACCAGGCTGCGCGCGATTTCCACGCGGCGGCGCTCACCACCCGAGAGCATGTAGCCTTTACTCTTGCGGACCTGCTCCAGGCCCATTTGCGAGATCAGTTGATCCATGCGCGCCAGCCGCTCCCGCCGGTTCAAGCGCAGCGTCTGCAGAATCGCCATCAGGTTGTCTTCCACCGAAAGCTTGCGGAACACGGAAGCTTCCTGCGGCAAGTAGCTGATGCCGCGATGCGCGCGCTGATACATGGCCAACTCTGTGATATCGTCTTGATCCAAACGGACGCGGCCTGAATCCGGAGTAATCAAGCCCACAATCATGTAAAAGGAAGTGGTTTTACCTGCTCCGTTAGGGCCTAGCAGCCCAACCACTTCGCCTTGTTCAACGCGCACGGAGACGTTGTCGACCACCTTGCGACCGCGGTAGGTTTTGGTCAGGTCGATGGTTTCAAGAAAGCGCATCAAAAATCACAACAGGTTACTTCTTGCGTAGCAGAGTGTCGGCGGGCCGGTTTTCAACGCCGTTCACCAGAAGCCTATCATTATTGATCCACCAGGTCAATTGGTTGCCGTTGGTGCGGCCCTTCACGCTATCCACCAGCAGCGGACTGCCACCCGTCATCAGCACTTTTTGCTCGTTCACATAGTACTCGCTGTGTTCGGAAGTCCCGGTGCGCGTGCGTTTTTGCGCGGTGCTCACAATCTTCACCGCGCCATCGGCCAGCGCCTTGTCCAGCGAAGTTTCCGCGGTGCTTTCATTCAAGTAAGCCTGCATCTCTTTGCTATTGATGGTCAACTCCGGCCGCGTCATCAACACCCCACCGGTGTAGTCGGCGATGCGCGTTTCCCCCCTGTAAATCAGGTCTGCGGCACGCACAATGGTGAAGATGGCCGGGCCGTTCTTGGCTTTGGCATCAGCCTTTGAGTCTTGCTCTTTCGGCTTGTCGTCTTTTGGTTTGTCAACAAACTGACTCACCACCTTGCCGTGCGCCTCTAAGACTTGCTGCATGCGATCAATGTCGATAAGTTCGCCGTCGACACGATTGGCGCCTTGCCAGACCACCGCGTTGCCTTCGTAATGCAGCAGGCGGTTTTTCTCCCGCGAGGTCATCCGCTGGGCCCGGCCCTGCGTGACTTCGGCGCCGGAGAGCAGGGCGGAAGAGGAAGAAGAAGAGGAAGAAGAAGAGGATGAAGCAGTAGAAGATGACGCTTCCGCCGCTTTCTGTTCAGGCTGTTTGTCAGATCGTTTCTCAGGCTGATGCACCGTCGCCACATGGCCTTCCGCCACCACATCGCCGGTCATCTGATTCATCACAATCTTATCCGCGGAGGCGGAGCCCGTCGGATCCCACGTTCGCGCCGCGCCCTCCAACGTAATCAGGCTGCTGGCTTGTTCAAGCGTCCCCTTGTTCGCTGTCGCATGCCGCGTTCCTTCTTCGTAATGGAACTCCGTCTTCTGCTCCAGCCGCGTCAGCTCGCTGGTTTTCGGATCGAACAGCGCGGCGATTTCTTTGCTGGAGGTCAACATCGGAGGATTTTCAGCCTGCTTGGGAGAAGCCGGCTTGTCCGTCCGTGTCGTCGCATTGATGGAACGGAACGATTGAATGCGATTCTCCGGCCCATAGGCCAGCCAAACCTTGTCACCCTTCATCTCGCGTTTCGGTTGGCCGGCACGATTAGGAACAAAATTTACCGTGCCCGGTCCGTCCGTCTCCACGTTGTCGATATCGCGCCCACCCGCGCGCATCTTCATGCGGATCACATCGCTGCGCAGAATGCGCGTGTCCGCCAGTAGCTCGCCTGGTCTTTCTAGCGGTTTCGCTTCCGCTACGCTCCTGCCCTTGGCCACGGCATTGGTCAGCACGCTTTCCGCCGAACCCGCCGTTTTGCTTTCCGCTGCGAAATCCAAATCCACGGCATCGGCGGTCACCGTGGTGCGCATGAAATTGGCCGTGGAAATCAGCTTGGCGTTGCGTTCACCTTTCACGTCGTGAATCTGCATATCGTCGCCGAAATTCAGCGTCAATTGATCGCCGCCAAATTCCACTTTGCGATTCGCGTCTTCCTGAACTCCGCGCGCTGCTTGCGCCACGGCTTGCTCAATCGCCCCGTGCACCAGGGTGATCACCGACGCCGCCGCGTCCATGTGCAGACCGCCCCGGGTTAACTTCGACCACGGCTGTAGATTCACGGTCGATAGCGTCTCGTGATAATAGGCCTCGCCCGCTTCCACGTGCATCAGTATCGCTTTGGCGTCAGCCTTGGGTTTGCCTCGCCAATCCAAAACCACATGGCTGCGCAGATGCAATTCCTTGCTGGTGGGATCGTACTCCACGCCATTGGCGCGGCCCGTGCCCAGGTCGAATTCCAGCGCCGCGGCTTGGTCCGTGGTGGCTTTGCCGGAATCGCTGGCGAAGCGCACACCTGTGCTGTGAATTTTCAGGATGCGCCCGGCGGGCTGTCCCTCCACCGCTTCGCCCATCGTAATGTCTACCTCGCCGGGAGCGTACAACGATTTCGCCGCGATGTCGAACTGCGCCGTGGCGCTCTTCACCAGGTCAAAATGTTTGCCGTCTTTTTGATACAGCTCCAGTTCCACTCCTTTCAGTTCCATCACCGAAGGAGCCTGCACCTGCCGGAAACTCTTGGCTCGAATCGTGACGCGGGGCCGTACGCCATCGGTTTGTGTATACACCCAATCATTGGCGCGGCCGGCAACGCCTGCTTCCAGTTTTTGCGGCGGCGGAGTGTTGTCGACGGGTTTACGGCGCAAAAACGCCGCGCCCACGAAGACCATGGCGAGAATGATGGCGGCAAGAATCGGCCACCGGCTACGGCGCATACATACCTGTCTTTAACTATAGAGAAGATTCGAGAACGATAAAGAAGATTCGAGTTGACGAACCGGTTCGCGTTAGCAAAGTTGATTCACCAGCCGCGCCAGCAGGGCGATTCTCTGCGGAATATTTTCAATGACGATGCTTTCGTGCGGCGCGTGCGCGCCTTCGCCCACTGCGCCCAGTCCATCTAGCGTCGCACCGCCCAGGGCAGCGGTGAAGTTGCCGTCGGACCCTCCACCCACCGAACATTCGTCCAGATGAAAACCGATTTCGCTGGCGACACTTTGCGCTCTGCGAAACAACGCTTTGCCCTTAGGCGACCGCTCCAGCGGCGGTCGATTCATCCCGCCCGTGACTTCGATCCGGCAGCGCTTGTCACGTGGGGTTAACGACGCGAACTGACGGGCGAGGTATTTCGCGTCCGGCGCCTTCGCGATGCGAACATCAACCTCCAGGCTGCATTCGGCGGCGATCACATTGCTCCGGGTGCCGCCTTGGATCACGCCCGGGCTCACCGTGATGCCGCGATCCAAGCGCGTGAAGCCGGCGATCTTTTCGATCTGCCGCGCCATCTCGACAATCGCGCTGGCTCCTTTTTCGAAATCAAGCCCGGCATGGGAAGGAACACCGCGGACCACAACGGTATAGTCACCCACGCCCTTGCGCGCCGTCTTGGCTTTGCCGTCTAAACCCGCGGCAGGCTCCAGAACCAGCACGGCGTCACTATTACGCGCAATCTCCTCGGTCAGTGGTCTTGACGACGGGCTGCCGATTTCTTCGTCGGAGTTCACCTGCAAAATCACCTTGCGCGAAACTGCGATATCGCTTTCGATCAGCAACTTCATCGCCGAAATGAACAGCGCCAGCCCGCCTTTCATGTCGAACACGCCAGGCCCCCACAAGCGGCCTTGTTTTTGCCGAAAAGGCATGGTGCGCAGAGTTCCCCGCGGCCAGACGGTATCGGAATGCCCCAGCGCCAGAATTTGCCCGGTCTTCTTTTTGCCTGGAAGAATGAACTCGCAGCGAAAATGTTTTCCGTAAGTCTTTCCTTCATGCGGGCCGCCGGAAAATGTTTTCACCCGCGCAATGTTCTTTACACTTTCGGCCAATAGTTCAACCAAACGGTTCACCGCCGCCGGATCGTCACTGGGTGATTCGCATTCCACAAATTCGCGGATCAGCGCAATGGTGGAGGCTTGCTGGGTTTGTGCCGCCTGCAGAAAGGAATGCATCAGGAAAACAATGCCGCCAATGGCAGCGTGAATCCGGGCAGCAACACCGATTCCAGCGAATCGTTTTCGGTTAGCATCGTTTCGGGTAACCATGGCCCGGTCCACACTTCGGCTTCTCTATTTTCGGGATGCACCAGCCACACTTCCTTTACCCCCGCCTGAAAATACTGCTTGAGCTTGCGATGGGTGCTGGGGATCGTTTCGCTGGGCGACAGGACCTCAATGGCAATTTCCGGGATGATGGAGATGACCTTGGCGTCCCATAACTCCGCGTGGCGATCGCCCAGGATCACCGCGACATCGGGTGCGCGGCGAGTGGTTGGCGAAAGTGCGTAGAGGTTTTCGGAAAGCAAGGCTTCGCCGCCGCCGTGCTTTTCAAAGTGGTTGCTCAACTTGACAACCAGAATTCGCAAAATGCGATTATGCTTGTACGCGGGCCGAGTCATCTCAAGCAACTCCCCCTCGTCCAACTCGTAGCGCCTGTCTTCGGCGAACGGGTAGCGATCGAACTCCTCCGCGGTGAGCAGAACTTTCGTGGCGCTCATAGCTTTAGTGTATACCTGGGGGGTTTAGTGTATGCCTGCCATCCGGGCCCAATGTGCGCCTATAGTACCAGTCCTCTTGCACATCAGGCCCCCATTCAGCGTCTAATAGTATTAGGTAGCAGTGCGTCAACCCGTTTCCAAATTCGCGATCGTCTTGCTAGCGGCAATCTTTACAGTCAAAGCCGCCTCGCCTGGCCGCGATTTTTTTGACGCCGGGGAAAAAGCTGCCCGCTTGGGTGATTCGCTGCGGGCCTACGTACTCTTCGCCAAAGCCGCGCAACTGGAGCCCCTGAACACAGCTTTCGCCGCGCGCAAACACGCGCTGGAAACCTCCGTGGCCCTCACCCAACGCCCCGTGAGTGTGCCCGTCCCGACACTTTCAAATGCGAATTCGGCAGCCGCCGATAGCGCAATTGATCGCGGAACCGACGCCACCGAAGCTCTTGCCATCGCTAACGGAGAACTCGATGCCCTGCAACCCGCGCTGCAGCCCGTGCGTTTGGCCGCGTCCCCTGGTGTACGGTCATTTCAGATGCGTGCCGATGTGCAGACCGCCTGGAATCAGGTGTCCGCAGCTTTCGGGATCCATGTCGAATTCGACCGCGTGTACCAGCCTGTACCCGGCGCATTACATTTCGACTTAACAGACGTTGAGATGCCGCAAGCGCTGCGCGCACTGGAGCTGGCCACCGATTCGTTTGTCATTGCGATCGGCGAGCACCAAATCATGGTGGCGCGCGACACGCCGGACCGGCGCGCGGAGCTCACCCCCACCGTGTCAATGGCGGTTCCGATTCCTGAACGCCTTTCGGTGCAGGAAGCCCAGGAACTGCTCACCGCCGTCCAGCAAATCATTGAAATCCGCCGCGTTAGCTTGGATCCCAGCAAGCGCGTGGCTTACTTTCGGGATGTCCAAGGCAAAGCAATCGCTGCCCGCAAGATGTTTCTGGATCTCTCCCAGCCGCGCGCGCAAGTGGAAGTGGAGGTGGAAGTTCTTTCGTTCTCAAGAACTTCGAATCTGGCGTATGGGCTCTCTTTGCCCACCAGTTCGGCGCTGATCGATTTTGGTGTCTTACCTACAAATCTGAAAATTCCCACGCCACCCAGCGGCGTTGGGTTCGCCTCCTTTGGCGGTGGCGCCAGCACCATCGGTCTGGGGATTGCACAAGCGAAGGCGTTGGCGACGATAGCGAAAGCGTCATCGCAGTCTTTGCTCTCCTCCACGCTGGTGGCGGCCGATGGCCAGCCAACCACGCTGCACATCGGCGACCGCTACCCCATCATCACCAGCAGCCTTTCAGGCAGTGACAAGGCCTCCAATGCGGAGGCTGCGGCCATCGCGCCAGCGATTCAATTTGTAGACCTGGGCCTGAGCCTGAAAATCACCCCTACGGTTCACGAAGGCTCCGAGGTCACCTTGGATATTGACAGTTCCTACAAAACGTTGGGGGCGCTGGTAGCCAACAACATTCCGGCCATCGCCAGCCAGGAATTGCAGGGCAAAATCCGCCTGAAGGAAGGGGAATGGGCCGTGATCGCCGGCATGCTGAGCACCAACGATTCCATCAACCCCACCGGCGTGGCCGGGGCGTCACAGATCCCTTTGCTGGGCAACCTGTTCCGCTCGCAGACCAAAGTCCGGGAAGTGGACCAGACCCTGATTATCTTAAAACCCCGCCTGGTGATCCTTCCAGCATGGGAAACGGTGATCAAGCCCATGTGGACCGGCACCGAAACCCGGCCAGTGTCGACGTTCTAGGTTAAATGGCCTGGTAGAGCGACGCTGGAACGATCCGGCATAGCCATACCAGCAACGGAGTACTCTAGACTCCTTGTCATCGATGGTGGCGTTTTCCCCCCGATGCTCAAATGGACCCACCCGCTGGTAGTGGGTCCATTTCGATTTACTTTCTATTGAACATCTTAGCGGCTTCGATGCATACTGGAGGCATGGCAGGAAACAAAACTCCCAAGCGTGGCCAAGGGTCGCCAGATCCGAATGTTCTTGCGTTCAACGTCGTGCAGCAAGCCATCGGGGAGATACCAAGGCAAGATATCCACATCAGCACCAGCTACGTGGAACGCCAGAACCTAACGATGCGGATGTGCATGCGCCGCTTTACGCGCCTTACCAACGGATTTTCAAGAAGATCGAGCACCACGTTGCGTCGATCTCGCTTCACTTCATGTACATCAACTTTGTCCGCATTCACCAGACGCTGCGCATCACCCCGGCGATGGCCGCTGGTGTTACGGATCATGTGTGGGAGATGGCGGACATCGTAGCGCTGCTTGATGACGGTAAGAAACAAGCCGGAATCGCGGGTCGCTGGAACGACCCAATCAAATAATTTTTAAGCTGTTTGTGAGCTTCCATCTCGCCTTCGCGTAGGCGTGACCAGTACGCAGTAAGGCAAACCCCTTATATATCTGTGGTTTAGTCTAGGTACCATACAGTACTAAAAACCTTGATTGATAACAGTAGGGGTGCTACGCTTGTACAGCATGTAAAGTTTGTGAAATTTGTGCTTTTGTGGTAGGTAACCGGCAAAGAAAGGAGGGCACACCTATGGCAACTATTCATGATGTCGCTGCATACATCTTGAAAAAACTTGGGCCGATGAGCGCCATGAAACTCCAGAAGCTAGTCTCCTGTCCCAGAAGAACGTAACCGAAGTGATTGGCCTTCGTCTAAGATTTAGAGAGATCTTAGATGCGCACTGGAAGACCCAAGCAGCCCTTGACCCTGACTGGAGAAGAGCGCGAGCGGCTGGAATCGCTGG
>JANXYJ010000049.1 GCA_025350105.1 Terriglobia bacterium
GCAAACCGTTCTTTTCGCTTTGTTGCGTGTTCTGGACGCTCTGATCGCTTGTGATGCCCAGGCGCCCCGCGCTATTGCACACACACGTTTTCATTCAGCAACGCGACATTGCGTTCGAGCTACGTATGCTTCGGTCGAAAACCGGGGTTCTGACACGGGCTGCTAAGTGGGCGCAAAGAGACAACGGGCGGAGGTAACATTCCATGTAACGCGGCAGTAGGGGTGCTACGTATACTATATAGCGTCGCCACAACAGCCAACGCTGCGGATGTACTGCTGATGTCTTGAGTTGTGCCATGTATGCCAGGTCATAGAATTTGCTCGTTCGGGAGGATGGATATCGTGCGTCTGAAATCATTGACTTTTCTTGGATTGATGGCAATGGCAGCGGCGTCCGTGTTTGCTCAAGGCACCCCGCCCCTCACGGGACCCGTGTTCTGGGCCCTGCCGATCGGAACGGTACCCAATTGCACCGGCACCAGCGGCACCATCCAGCTTCCCAACGGCGGCTATAGCTGCGAAGCCACAGGAACGTTTGTCTGGCTGGCCGCCGGCGGTGTTTGGGGCAGTACCATTCGCTTGGCGGCGCCTACTAGTGCGCCAATCGGGGTTGACTACACCTTCTATGATCAAAATGGCGGAGCGATGTCGCTGGATACCACCTCCACCGTAGGGACAGCCAACGCCTCCGGCAGCGACCTAAATTTAGCGCTATCCGCGAATCAACCGTCCGAAGTGGGACTTCTGGGTTTAACCAGCAATAAGACCCACTCCACCACTGCCACCGGTTCGGTCTATGTCGTGATCTATTGCCCTGACGCTGCCACCTGTCAGGTTGCCAGCCCGCAGTTGATCTATTCTGCTTTGCCGACTTTCAACTGGTCGCTGAGCGTACCCATTTCATGGGACGGCAACGAATGGACTCAGTGGTCAGCCGAAGGCATCGATGACGGCGGGAACCGTACCGTTTCCTTTGTGGTTTACAACCAAGGCGCCACCGCCGCAACCTATACGCTCCAGGTGTATGACAGCACAGGCAAGCTGGCCGGAACGGGAACAACACCGTCCATTGCCGGTTATAATTCAGTCACCCTGCAAGGGGGAACCTATGCCGCGGTGCTTCGTAACGTGATTACGACACCGCTGCCAGTAGGAACGTTCAAGCTCCTGGTCACCAACCCAACGGAAAAGAGCTTCTTTGAGGTTTTGCAATTCACTGGTCCGTCAGCGACAACTCTAGAGGTGGCGTACGATTACGCGCCAGCCACAACCACCGGTGCCACCACCAACGAAGCCCTCCGGCCTACCCAGAGGACAGCACGCGTAGCGCGCTATTTGACTTCCCCCCAGCGCGTGAACGGACCGCTGGGCCAGTAGGCCTGTCCGGGAGCGTCACGAACTCCTGAAAGACAAGGTTCGACAATAGAACGCCGCGCGAGGTCAACCGCACTCGCCCGGCGTTCTTTTCCATTAACCCGTCCCGCATGAATTGCTCGATAGCCTGCTGATGGGAAGATGCTTCATCCTGAATCCCTTCGGCTAGCCGCAAACCTAAGAAAAACGGCTCGCCAATCGCGTCGGCAGGTGTTTTCGCAGGGTTGCCAATGCGTTGTACGTATGCCAGTGCCGTCTCGGGATTTTGCCACCGCTTCCCATCATCAAACGAATGTCCATCCGCACCAAAACCTAAATACGGCTCGCGTTTCCAATACTTCAGGTTGTGGATGGACTCAAATCCAGGCCGGGCGAAATTCGAAATCTCGTAACGCGGAATCCCCATTTTGGCTAACCGCTCCACCGCGATTTCGTAAAAATCAGCGATGCGGTCGTCCTCGGGAATATCTCCAGCGCCATACCGTGTGCCGCCCGAAACAATCTCCCGGCCCAGGCGGCTGTCGTCGTCCACCTCAAGCATGTACACGGACACATGCGGCACGGCCAGCCTCTCAATCCAATCCAGGGAATGATGCCAGCTCTCCAGCGTCTGGCCTGGAAGACCGGCAATCAAATCGACGTTGATCGACTCAATCCCCTGCTTGCGCAACAGCAGAATTTCGTGCTCGACGATGGCTGCATTGTGTTTCCGTCCTGTCTTACTAAGCTCTTTATCTACAAATGATTGCACGCCAAAGCTAATGCGATTAATGAATACGCTGCGCCAACCCGATACGGTCTCTTTTAAAAGACCTCCGGGTGCCGCCTCCAGCGTGGCTTCCCGCCACTGTCCGCCTGGTACTGCAGCCAAAATCGCGGTCAAATTATGAACACTTAGATTGCTCGGCGTACCCCCGCCCAAGTAGACCGTTTCAGGCGTCCAGTGCCAGTCGGCCGTCCTGAGTTCGTCGACTAAAGCTTGCACGTAGCGGGGCTCCAACTCCTTAGGGAGAACCCCGGACGCAAAATTGCAGAAGGTGCATTTCTGCGCGCAGAAGGGATAGGCGATGTAAACCCCAGGCACGGCTAGAGACTCACTTTTTTACCCGTATGCTGGGCAATCGCTTCCCCCATCAGATCCGCCAGAACCGGACCGGCCGCCAATGCGAAGGCCTTCCGGGCCGGGTCCCAATCGAGCTTATAACTCTTCAAGTTAGCCGATACCCACACCTGTTTCACCGGGGCGTTGGGGCTGACCACAAACTTCGTGCCCGTGTCCTCGAACTCCACTACCAGCGCGCCACCGTTAAAGTCGGCTTCGCAACCCAAATCATTGGCCGCCGCAGCCAGCCGGCGGTTCAGATCTTCCAGAGCTTGATCAGCGAGGGTGCGGAATTCCAGTTCAGTCATTGTGTATAGCCAACTCTTTCAGCATAACGCAACAGAAATTTGTTACTCTTGGACCTGCGACGCATCTAAAGCTTTGTTAACCACAAGCTTGTTAACCACGTCCATCACCGTCCAACATGCCGCAGCCTGCCTGTATCCGACACACTGACTTGCCCGGCACCTCCCGGCTTTTCGCCGATTTCAGCTATCATTTTGATCGAGTTGCCCAGTTTTACGGGCATAATCCGCATGAAACGGAGTCATTCCGCCGCGCCGCCGGGCAAATTGTCTATCCGGACGAACGCCGTGCCGCTTTGGTGCAAGCACTTCGCGGACACGGCGATAGCGAAAATCTTAATCGGTTGGCGCAGCCAGGCACGGTAGCGGTGATCACCGGCCAACAGGTGGGCTTGTTTTCGGGGCCCGCCTATACCATCTACAAAGCGTTGACGGCCGTACAGGTTGCCCAGCGGTTAACCGATCAAGGCACACCGGCAGTCCCGGTTTTTTGGCTGGCGACGGAGGATCACGACTTCGCTGAAGTGGATCACGTTTGGCTGTTCGGAACAAATAGCCAGCCCCAGTCCCTGAAGGCAACCACCGAAAACGGCCGGCAGCGTCCCGTTGGCCCCATGACGATTGCCCAACCACCGGTAAAGGAACTACACGAGTTGCTGGCCGGCATGCCTTTCGCAGACGAAGTGGTAGCTGCAGTTAGCGAGGCCTACCCCGCTGGCGTTTCCATGGGTGAGGGCTGTCACCGGCTGCTGAAAACGTTGCTGGGCAAATACGGGTTACTATTCCTCGACCCGCTGGATCCCGCCATTCGCGTGATTGGCGCGCCGTTAATGACCAAGGCTCTTCGTGAGGCTGCGGAACTGCGCTCACGCCTGACCACACGCAATCGGGAGTTGACAGAAGCGGGGTATCACGCGCAAGTCCATGTGGACGCCAAGACGTCGCTCTTTTTTCTTTTGGAAAACGGAGAACGCAAGACCCTTCGGATGAAAGATGCCGAGTACGCCAATTTGGCCGATCGCGCAGCTGACGTTTCGCCCAATGCCTTGCTGCGGCCCGTCTGGCAAGACTATCTGTTGCCGACGGTGGCCTATGTTGGTGGTCCCGGTGAGTTGGCGTATCTGGCGCAGTCTCACGTACTTTACGATCAATTGCTGGGCCGCATGCCGGTGGCCACGGCCCGAACCGGATTCACCGTCCTCGATCCGCGTAGCGAAAAATTGCTGGCCAAGTTTAAGCTGACCGTTGCGCAGGTGATGACGCCAGAGACCAAGTTGACAGAGCAGATCGCTTTGTCCCTGGTCCCGCGCACTTTGCAAAAGAAGATTGCCGCCACCAGCGCAAGAGTCGCCACGCAGTTGGACCTGATGAAAGCCAGCCTGTTGGAATTCGACCCGACGCTAGCCGCAGCGTTGGATAAAAGCGGAAACAAGATCGTCTATCAATTGGAAAAGATGCAGAAGAAGACTGAACGCGAGGTGTTGCGCCGCGATGCACGGGCTGCCGAAGGTGCGGCCCACCTTGCGGCGATGATTTATCCGCATAAGCATCCCCAGGAACGCTTCTACTCCATCCTCCCGTTTCTGGCGCAGTACGGACTCGACTTCGTGGATCAAATTGCCCGGGCGATGGAATACGAATGCCCGGATCACCGAGTGTATTCGGCGACGAACGCGGGCTAGCTGTTGCCTCCGGTCTGGCGACCGGAGCTACCGGACTTCATCTCATGCGAATTAATCGTGTTAAACAAGCCTTGAAAGAAGGCAAAACGCAGTTGGGCTGCAGTTGTTCGCAACTGCGTTCACCGGAAGTGATGCGTGCGCTGGCAGCCGCCGGCCTGGACTGGACCTACCTGGACAGCGAACACGGCGGCTTCGATCTGGAGACCTTGCAGGACATGTCCAAGGCCGCGGTGCAGGCCGGATTGTGCCCGGTGGTGCGTGTGGCAGATCTGCAGTATGCGCTGGTGGCACGGGCTCTCGATTGCGGAGCACAGGGCGTTCTTTTTCCCCGCGTGGAATCGCCGGAACTGTTGGCCCAAGCCATCAGTTGGACCCGCTTCCCTCCCCTGGGCGTGCGTGGCTTCGGGTTGACCATGCCGCATCTGGAATATGAAGCCGTTTCGATGGCGGACGCCATCACGCATATCAACCAAAATGTTCTGGTGGTTTTTCAGATCGAAACCAAGACGGCGCTGGAGCGCGTCGATGAACTGCTCTCGGTTCCCCACATCGACGCCGTGATGATTGGCCCGGCCGATCTGTCATTGTCACTCGGCGTACCTGGCCAGTTCGATCATCCCTTGATAATTGAGGCCATGGACAAGATCCGCGAAAGCTGCGACCGGCATGGCATCGCGCCCGGTTTGCACTTGCGCTCGCTACCTTTGGTAAAGAAGTGGCGCGACAAAGGCATGCGCTTCCTCAGTTGCAACAGCGAAGTCGGATTCCTGCTGGACAAAGCTACAGAAACCGTGGCCGCCTTGCGCAGGTAAGCACGCTGGTATGAGGGCTTCGCTCTGCATTTGCGCCTTACTTGTTTTCGAAACACTACCGTTAAGCGCTGGTTTACTGGGCGGCAACCCGGGGAATTCCCGTTCGAACATTTCTCTTCGCAAACGCCTGCACGTCAACACCTTGATCACCGAGCCCGGCACACTGGAAGCGGAGTGGGACAACCTGTTTTCCTACACCACCGAAAACTGGAGCATGCCCTCCAGCTTGAAGTACACGCCGATGGGCAAAAGCATTTTGTGGGGCCGCACGGAATACGCTGTGGCGTTCGATTCCGTTGATAGCGCGGTGCTCAGTGGACAGCGCCAGACTCAGTTTAGTGACCGCATCAGCTTTGCCGCCACTTCGGTCCTGCATGATGGCGAAAAGCTGGACATCGCCATTGCACCACAAGCCACTATGTTTTTGCGGGGCGAAGCTGGCGTGCGCTTAGGCGCGACCGTGATCGCCCGTTACGACGTTGGCCGCAATAGCATGGGCGCAACGGCAAGCTGGTCCGGCGCATCCTCGCCATCCTCAAATAACCCGGCCGGTAGTTGGGATTTCGGCGGCGGATTCGGGCGCAGACTTGCGGCGAGTGGCGCACTGGGTCATCTCACGCCGCACACCAACGTAATCTACGAACGCCCCACTGGCTTCGCCGCGACTACGGCCGTCTTCGCCGGCATCGAATATCAGATCACCGAACGCATTGCGGTGGATGTGTCGGGCCAGCGCTTCGGCTGGAAAGGCGGGTCGCCGGACCGTCAATTTGTGGTGGGGATTACGATGAATTTCGGCAAACTGCAATGAGTGATTGGCCCGGTATGTTTCACTGGCACAAGTTCTTTGCGGAACATCACAAATAATCGCAAATAATCATTGACAGAGCACTACGGAAAGCCTAAGATAATTTTCTGCCAGGAGGCTTTATATGTCATTGAAAGCAAAATTATCTATCGTTTTGAAGGCCGACGACGTCGTGATTGCAGAGACGCAGGACGCCAAGCTTTGGTTAAAGATGTTGACGTCCATTATTGAAGATACTGCAGTTGTGGCCGCTGCTACGCCGGACGCTCCGTCACACGGCACTCAGGACAGCCATCATCAAGAAACTCGTCCGCAGGCCGGTGCCGTTTCGGCGTGAATCGCCCGGTCCGCCGAAGCACTTTCCCGGCATTTCCGGGAGCCAGTTTTAGACAAAAGACCCGGGGGAGGTCCGTCGCGCGGAACCGAAAAACATAAACCTAAGAAAGCATCGCCCCCTGGCGGCGACTCTCAACCCCCGAACGAGTAAGATATGGTTCATGCGGCTTCGTGTCCTGACAATCTTCTTCGCCGTTATCGTTAGCGGTGTTCACGCCCGTGCCCAAGTACAACCGGCGGTGAATGCACCTGCAACCGAAGTGGAAGCAGTGGTGCTCACCGACGCCGGCGCATTCAGAATGGAGCTCTATCCCGATAAAGCACCCAAGCACGTGGCGCAGTTTTTGCAGCGCGTGCGCCAGGGATACTACGATGGCAGCGCCTTCTTTCGCGTCGTCGCCAACGGGCTGATCCAGGGCGGCGATCCTTTATTGAAAAACAGCAAAACGCCCAAGAATTTGTGGGGCAGCGGCGGGCTGAATCTACTGGCCGATGAATTCAGCGATCTGAAACACGAACGCGGCGTGGTATCCACCGTAAGCATTCCCAACAAGCCCAACAGCGATGGCGCGCAGTTTTTCGTTTGCGTCTCGCCGCAAGTGGCGCTGGACGGCAAGTATTCCGCGTTTGGGCGCGTCACCGAAGGCATGGATTTGGTGGAGAAGATCTCGCAGGTACCCGCCGATGCCAACGGCGTGACCAGCACGCCCGTGCGGATCGTCAAAATCACCATCGAGAAAAAGCACGAAGAGCCGTTTTTGAACGCGAGCCTGGATGAACTGCGCAAGCGCGTGGTGATGAAGACCACGCTGGGCACGTTGAAGCTTCAAATGGAGCCCGACTGGGCACCCAATCATGTCCGGGCGTTTCTAAAACTAACTCAAACCGGTTGGTACAACGGCACGCCGTTTCACCGTTTAGCCAAAGGATTTGTGGCGCAAGGCGGAATGCCCACCAACCGAAGCTCCGGCCCCATTCATACATCAGACCGCTGGGTACGTCCCTTGAAGGCCGAATTCAGTAATGACATAAAACATTCCCGCGGCATTGTGTCGATGGCCCACGGGGACGATCCGAACTCCGCCACCACCTCTTTCTTTCTCATGCTGGGCAACGCGCCGACGTTGGACGGAAAGTATTCAGCGTTCGCGCGTGTCGTCGAAGGCATGGAGCTGCTGGAGGCCTTCGAAAAAGAAGAAGTGGACGGCGAAACACCGAAGCGTCGGCTGGAGATCGTCGAAATGATGATCGAAAACTAGCCGGGCTCGGTTTAAAGCGCAGAGCGTTTACGGAAAGCTATCCCAACCAACAGCAATCCGCTGCTGAGTAGAACGATTGAGCTTGGTTCGGGAGTAGATCCAGCGTTGAGCGCTCCGGATGCAGTAATCAGCGGTTGGGCGGCGCCCGCTCCCCCGGTATTGATCAGTACCGTGGCGACATTCGAACTTTGGCCCACCGATGCCGTGATCCAGGCCGCAGCCTGCGTATACACCGCCTGGGTGGCCGCGTTCTGCCCCGCCGCACTTTGAATGGAGCCGGCAGCAAGACCATTGCCGCCGTCCACCATCACGTCCCAAATGGCCAATTGCAGCGCCGCGGCATCTCTTGGTTTATTGGCTGACGCATTGACTAGGGGCATCTCGGTCACATACAGCCATGCGGCGCGCCCAATGTTGGCGGATAACGCTTGCGCCGAAGGATCGCTGGGAAGCACCGCATTGTCCGTGTACTGGATACCGAACGCCAGGCTAGCGAAAGGATTCAAACTCAGCGATGCGAAGGTGGCCCCTCCACCCAAAGTGGACTGCATAACCCCGGTGTATACGTTGACGACAGATCCGTTTTCGATGAAGGTGAGCGGATTCAGAAATCGCCCGCTTGGATCGGCGGCCACCGTCATATAAGTAGTGTTGGCCTGCACGGGCACCGCCGAAATTATGATCGAAGCGCCCAACACTACCACCATCAAAACGAAATGCACAATCCTCATGGGGCCAGTATGCGGAATATGCGGCTCAGTTCAAATCAGAGGAAGCTGGCGTTTCCCTGGAAAGGAACCCTTAGCGGAGTAGCACCCAAACGTACTGGGAAATTGGCTTGAGTTCCAGAACCTGCCACGCGGAGGTACCACCGGAATCCAATCACCACCGGGTGCATCTAAGATGAGGATATGAAGATCTCCATTGACGGAATGCATTGTCAGGCCTGTGTGATGCGCGTTCGCAAAGCGTTGGAGCAGGTCCACGGCGTCCACGTTCGTGAGGTGGGCATCGGCTCGGCTGAATTTGACGCGGAAAGCGAAAAAGAAAAGGCCGTGTTCGACGCCATCCAAAAAGCCGGCTACACGCCCCACGTTTCGGCTTAGGGTCACATGCCAGAGAGTGCGGTCAGTAACGTCGTGATTAACGTGGACGGGATGGTGTGCGCCGCTTGCCAGTCGCACGTGCAAAAAGCTCTCGATCAGACCGAGGGCGTCACCAACGCTGCCGTGAATCTCATGACTGCGCAAGCCGTGGTCTCTTTCGATCCGCAAACGGTCACGCCGGAGCGGTTGCTAGAAAGCATCCGCGATACGGGCTACGAGGCCGACCTTCCCCGCAAGGGGCTGACGGCAATCGAAGAGCAGGAAGAGCAGGACCGCTCGCAAGCCGCTGAGGTTCATGAGCTCGGCCGAAAAGCCCTTCTTGCTTTGGCGTTGGGCCTGCTCGTCATGTTCGTGCCCATGATTCTCTCTGGTATGACCATGCATAGCCGTTGGTTTCAGGTAAGTGCTGCGGTGTGCACACTGATCGCCATGATCTACTGCGGCGGCAGCATCTACCGTTCCGCTTGGAGAGTGGTGCGGCACGGCTCGGCGGACATGAATGTGCTGGTTGCGTTGGGAACGGGCGTTGCGGCGGCGTACTCTTTTGCCGTTACTTTTCTGCCAGGCATGGGCATGGCCGACGTCTATTACGAAGCGGCCATTTTGATTCTTGCGTTCGTGCTGGGCGGCCGCGCCCTGGAAGCGCAAGCTAAACGGCAGACGGCCGGCGCGCTTCGTAAACTGATTCACCTGCAACCGGCAAATGCGCACGTCATCCGCGACGGCGAAGAACGGGACTTTCCGCTGGATCGAGTGCGCAAGGGGGATGTTCTGGTCGTTCGTCCGTCGGAGAAAATTCCCGTCGATGGCACGGTGAGCGAAGGTTCCAGTTATGTCGACGAGTCCATGTTGACTGGCGAATCGGTGCCGGTGGCGAAACAAACCGGCAGCCTGGTGATTGGCGGAACGGTCAACACCACCGGTAGTTTCCGCTTTGAAGCAACGGCGCTGGGCGAAGCCAGCGTCCTGTTTCGCATCGTTAATTTGATGAGGCAAGCGCAGGGCAGCCGGGCTCCGGTGGAGCGTTTGGCCGATCGGATCAGCCGCATTTTTGTGCCGGTGGTGCTGAGCTTGGCGGTGCTGACGTTTGCTGGCTGGATATTTTACGAAGGACATATCTTTCGGGCAGCGACAGCAGCTGTAGCGGTGCTGATCATTGCGTGTCCCTGCGCGATGGGGCTGGCCGTTCCCACGGCTGTGATGGTCGCCACCGGGCGCGGCGCCCAGTTGGGTTTACTGATCAAGGGCGGCGCGCCATTGGAGCGGCTGCATCTGGTCGATACGATTGTGATGGACAAAACAGGCACGCTGACCGAAGGCAAGCCGCGGGTGACGGATGTGCAGATGAGTGATGCTTCACTGCGGTTGTTGGCGGCTGTGGAAAAGCCGTCGGAGCATCCGTTGGCGCGGTCGATCGTTCAATATGCAGAGTCGCGTGGTTTTATCATTCCAGCGGCGACCGACTTTCAGTCCATCACTGGCCAGGGCGTTCGCGCTCAAGTAGAAGGTCATGAAGTCCTTTCAGGCAATCAAACATTCTTGGAGCAAAATGGCATTGCGCTTCCGCCGGATCAAAGCGGAATTTTTGTGGCCATTGGCGGACACTATGAAGGCTCGATTGCGTTTGCCGACCCTGTACGCGAGAGCGCGCCCGCTGTCATCTCTCAATTGAAACGAGCAGGCCTGCGGGTTATCTTGCTGACCGGTGACCGGCGCGAAATCGCTGATCAAGCGGCGACACAGTGCGGCATTGACCGCGTGGTTGCCGAGGTTCTACCGGAAGGAAAGACTGCTGAGATCACTCGTCTGAAAAGTGAAGGCAAGATCGTCGCCATGGTGGGTGATGGCATCAATGACGCGCCCGCACTGGCTCAAGCCGATGTGGGGTTCGCGATGGGAACCGGAACCGACATTGCCATGGACGCCGGTGATGTCACCTTGCTGCGCGGCGAGTTGGCAGGAGTTCTGCAAGCCATTCAACTGGCCCGCGCGACGTGGAACATCATGCAGCAAAACTTGGGTTGGGCGCTGATCTACAACGTGATAGCCATCCCCGCCGCGGCGCTGGGGTATTTGAATCCGGTAATCGCCAGCGCGGCGATGGCGTTGAGTTCGATCAGCGTGGTGGCGAACAGTCTGCGGCTGAAGCGGTTCAGTCCAGCAGGGTAATTGCGGAGCGAACGCCTTGCAACATTTTGTACAAATAAGTCAGCGTTTCCGAAAGCGACACACAGCGCCGGCTCCAAATTGGTGATGCGATCGTTGTCGCGGCGGGGCGTCACCAAGCCGGCCCGCACGGACTTAGCGCCCTACCGATTCCAACCAGAACCGCCTCTGCTAGAATTGAGGATTAGCCGCATTGCCTTTGTATCTCGCTAAAGTAGCCAGCAAAAAGGAACCAGCTTGCCGTCAACCGAATCGTCGAAAATTGTAGCCATCTATCCAGGCTCGTTCGATCCGATCACCAATGGGCATCTGGACTTAATTGCGCGGGGGAGCCGGCTGGCGGACCGCCTGATTGTGGCGGTGCTGCAGAACCAGCGCAAAACGAGTTTGTTCACGGTGGAAGAGCGGGTGGAGATGCTACAGGAAGTCACCCGGCCGTTTCCCAACGTGGAAATTGGATCGTTCAACGGCTTGCTGGTGGATTACGTGGCGGCCCGCGAGGCGAATTTCATTATCCGTGGCATTCGCGCGATTTCCGATTATGAATACGAGCTGCAAATTGCGCATATGAATCGTCGGCTGAGCCCGGGAGTGGAAACGGTTTTCCTGATGGCGGCGGAAGCGTATTCGTTCGTAAGTTCGCAGTTGGTGAAAGAAGTGGCTTCGCTGGGCGGCAATGTAGCGGGGCTGGTTCCGGATCTGGTGGAACGGAAATTGAAGCAGCGCGTGGCGGAAACAAAATAGTTTAGAAGGAGTAATTTATGCCAACAACACAAGCATTAGCCTCGAGAATCGCGCTGATTAGCGTGTCGTCCACCATGAAGGTGGCGGCGGACGCGGATCGTCTGCGGCGTGAGGGCAATGACGTGGTGGATTTCGGCGCGGGCGAACCGGACTTCCCTACCCCAGAAAACGTGAAGAACGCGGCCATCGATGCCATTCACAAAAACTTCACCAAATACACCAACACTGCCGGGACCGAAGAGCTGAAGCAGGCCATTTGCGACGGCCACACGAAAGATTACGGCACTGCATACAACACGAAGGAGTGCATTGTCACGGTGGGCGGCAAGCACGGCATTTTTGGTTTGACGCAAGCATTGGTGGAGCCGGGCGATGAAGTGATCATCCCCGTACCGTATTGGGTGACGTATAAAGACGTGGTGAATTTCGCCGGTGGCAAATGCGTGTTCGTGGAAACTGACGAACAAAAAGGTTTCGCGTTGCAGGCGGCGATGGTGGAACGCGCGATTACACCGAAGACCAAGATGATCATTCTGAATTCGCCGTCGAATCCGAGCGGGGCGATTTTCGAGCGCAAGGAGATGGAGAAGATCGTCGCCATCGCGAAAGACAAAGGCATTTGGGTGATGACGGACGAGTGCTACCATCGCTTCCTGTATGAGGGCGAGCCGCATTCGCTGGCTGCGATTCCAGGCGTAAAGGATACGGTGGTGGTGGCGGGTTCGCTTTCGAAGACATACGCGATGACGGGATGGCGCATTGGGTTTGTGCTGGCACCGGCTGCGGTGGTGAGCGGCATCGCGAAGCTGCAAAGCCATTCGACCTCGAACCCGACGTCCATTTCGCAGAAGGCTGCGCTGGAGGCGCTGCGAGGGCCGCAGGAATCCGTCGGCGAGATGTTGGCAGTTTACAAAAAGCGCCGCGATTATGTGATTGGCCGACTGCGCGCCATGAAGGGCGTGACGGCGCAAATGCCGCAGGGCGCGTTCTATGCTTATCCAAATGTGAGCGCGGCGTATACCGGCGGCATCACCAATTCACTACAGTTTTCCGAGAAGCTACTGGCGGAAGAATTTGTGGCGGTGGTGCCGGGCGAGGCGTTTGGGACCAACGAGCACATTCGCATTTCGTATGCGACATCGGACAAAGAGTTGCAGCGCGGCTTGGACCGGCTGGAACGTTTTATCGCCGCTCGCGTTTAACACACTTATATGACGCTCCGTAAGCTGGAGCCGGCGTTTCACGAACGGGTTTGGGGAGTGCGGACGCTGTCTCCGTACTTCGACATGCCCGACTCCAGCTCAAAATCAGATCCAATCGGCGAGGTGTGGTTTCAGACGGCAGAAATTCCGCTGCTGGTGAAGTTTTTGTTTACGACGCAGAATCTTTCGGTGCAGGTGCATCCGGAGGATGAGTATGCAATGAAGCATCATCAGTCGCTGGGCAAGACGGAGATGTGGCACGTGCTGGCGGCAGAGCCGGGTGCAAAAATCGCGGCTGGGTTTCGCAGGCCCATTACGCCAGAGCACGCGCACGCGGCGGCGCTGTCAGGAGAGATTGAGCAGTTACTCGAATGGCATGATGCTGCGCAAGGCGATACGTTCTACATCCCTGCGGGAACCGTGCATGCCATTGGCGCGGGCTTGACGATTTGCGAGATTCAGCAGCTGTCGGATGTCACGTATCGGCTTTATGATTACGGCCGGATGGGATTGGACGGGAAGCCGCGGCCACTGCATTTGGAACATGGGCTGGCAGTGAGTAAATTGGAGCCGCATGCTGCCCGCGCTCCGCTGCCGGTTCGCAAGAAGCATTTCATTACGGAGTTTGTCAACGGCGAGGTGCCTGCTGCGGAGAAGCCGCAGATGGTGATGGCGTTGGCGGGTTCGGGGCAGCTTGGTTCACACAGTGTCTCGATGGCGATGCAGGCCGGAGAGGTTGTGGTGATTGCCGCGGGCGCGGCCGTTACGCCCGTGATTGGCGACTTGAAGTTGCTACGGACGCTGGTGCCTTGAGTCTTACGAAAAAAAGATCCGCCACGTTGTGACTGTGAGCGCGTGCGTCACCATGGACGTCCGTATGCTTTTAGTGTGGCGGAAGGCCAGACCGTAGAACAATCCGCCGACGGCCATCAGGCCTGCAACGGGCCAATTGGGAAACGGTTTGCGGAACCACAGGTGGGCGCTGCCGAACAATAGCGCGGTTAAAATCAAACCGGCCCATTCGCTTTTGAACCACACGGTGGTCCATTGTTGAATCAGGCCGCGAAAAAGAAATTCTTCGCCAAGCGCGGTCACCCACAGCACGCCGAAAAATGTGGCGATGGTGAAAAGCGTGACCCGTTCCCAGCCGGTGTAATGCAAGTGCGGCTTCGCGAAGTTGATGAACCAGGCGATGGCGCCGACGACTGGTAGCATCGCCAGAAAATAGAGCGAGCCGATAGTCCAATCCTGCGCGGAGGGCCAGAAGCCGAAACCGATTTTCGGCGCGGGACGGACGCTGACCATCGCAAAGAGGCAGGTGCGGAACCACATCAACACGCCGAGGGTGGCGAGCGGGATGGTGGAAATCGGACTGGGATAAAGTTGCGGGAACAGGCGGAACAGCATGGGCACCGCCATCAATATGAGATAGACCAAATCGATGGAAGGGCGATGCGGAAGAACCACGTACCAGAACGACGCCGCCAGGGCCAGCGCAGCGATGGAGCCGAAGCGGTACCACTCAAACGTGCCGAAAGCAGATGCCGCTAGGGTGTACGGCAAAACCGCAGCGAGGCTCAGCAGCGCGGCGAGCACGGGGGGCGAGAGTTTTTCGACGCGGGTGCGCAGGCGGTCTACGCCGAGGGTGAAGTAGAAGCTGATTTCGAGAAGAAAAGCAGGCAGCACCAACAGCGCGGTGGACCAAGGGATGCCGCGTTCCTGGCAATAGTAGTAGGCCGCGATGGCGCCAGCCGCCCAAAGGAGCGGAAACGCGAAGAGCATGATATGTTTTTATCCTAACATCACATAACAGCCGCTTTACTGCGTGCGCGGCTCCCGATTTAATGCGTCATGGCATACACTACGTCGTTAACCGTGATGCGGATGGCCAGGGCGCTTTGCTTTTCCGGATAGTAGGGGGAATCGGCGAACTCCCAGGCGTCGCCGAGATCGGAGTTGTGTGAAACCGCGACGATGATGCGGCCCTTGTCGTCTTTGATGGCACGCCAGTGGGCTCCGCGGCCGCCATCATTGCAATTTTTGCAGCCTTCGCCTAAATGCGCCTGGCCGGGGACCTGCGGACGTTCGCTGATATCGAAGACGGTATGAAAATACGCGTCGTCGTCTTCGAGTTCGACAATTTCTTTTTCGGGAAACGCGAAGTGAATGCGTTTGGCGAACTCGGCCCATTCGGAATTGCCGTGCAAATCGTCGGCCATGAAGAAGCCGCCGCGCTGAATATAGTCGCGGAGTTTAGCACCTTGTTTTTCGCGGAGATTCCATTCTCCCACCTGGACCGCGTAGATCCACGGGTAGTTGTAGACATCATCATCAACCGCGTCGCCATCGAGGTCCACGACCTGTTCAAGAGAGCGAGCGTCCACACGGCTTAAGCGGCGAAGCGCGCGCGCGAAGTGGCGGTCAGCGCGAGGGTAATCTTGGGTCCATAGAGAAAGCCCACGGCGGTAGTCGCCCTGAAAGCGAGGATAGTAGCCATCCATGGGCCCGCCGCCGGGAAACATCATGCGAGCGAAAACCCATTCGGAGGGAACGTGGCCGTCGGGCGGAACCGGAAAATTGTTGTATTCGACCGCGGGGTATTCGCGCCAGGGCTTTTGAAAAGCATGTAGTGCGCCGATGGAGGTGAGCGCAATACACGCACTCAACAGAAACTTCACTCGCGAGGTTTGGGTGAGGCGTCGCACCTGGATTCCTTCATCCTGAGAATAGCACCGGGGCAGAGTGCGTCTACGTCGCGAGTTGAGACTGCGTTTTTAGTGAAACGGACGTTCGCACTCTCCAGGAGGAATACCCGTCAAGGTTAACAAGCGCCAAGTCATTTTCTTCGTATCCAGACTAAGTCCAGCCACAAGGTCGGATTTCTCAGGTGGACTGACGCGAACGGGGCCGATTAAATGCCCGTTTTCAAAATCTTCTCGAGTCAAGGTTGAATAACAATACGTGGACATCCATCCCAACTCCCTCCCATACTCTTTCCATAGGCGATACGCGCCGCCCGGTGGCGCGTGCAAACCCCTTTTGTGATTTCGGTTCCGAATCCGTTTCGACGACGGCGGAACCGATTTTGGGGTTCATTCAGATCTTTGAATCGAACTAATCAATCCTACTCAGAGTCCGCTTGTGCTTTTGGCGCTCACAAAAATGTACCACGCACGGATACAGCTTGGATGTGTGCAGCCGCGGTCCCGTTCTATTCCCTCGACCGTTTAGTTGAGTTAGAGTGCAAATATTATTAGGAAAGGTAGTCTGTTCACCTGGATGGTAGGCCTTGTAACCTCGTACCTGCAATCGTTGTCAGCTACGATGAATGTGTGGGTGGCGCTTTAGATCCGAACATCGTCAAGCAACTTGCCCGCGAGGGCGGGTTTGAGTTGGCTGGCATTGCGCGGGCTGAATCTATCGCCGAAGATTTCGCTGCTTATCAAGAATGGGCTGCACTGGGGATGGCAGGCGAGATGCGATATCTTACTGACCGGCGAGCGGAGATCCGGCGGGATCCGGGGAATCAGTTGGACGGCGCAAAGAGCGTAATTTGTGTTGGTAAACTCTACAATCGAGGCGGTGATAGCGGCGTATTCTCCCGCTATGCCCAGGGCCGCGACTATCATGAAGTGCTTCGCGAAGGTCTGGAAGCGTTGGCGGTAAAGCTTTCGGCGCTGGCGGCGCATTCCTACAAAGTTTGCGTAGACACAGCTCCGTTGCTGGAGCGCAGCTACGCGCGGCAGGCCGGGCTGGGCTGGATCGGCAAGAATACGTGCGTGATCAACGAACCGCAGGGGTCGTGGTTCTTTCTGGGTGAGTTGGTCACGACGCTGGAGATTGAAAATGATGCCCCACCGCCGGATCGCTGCGGGACTTGCACGCGGTGCATTGATGCGTGTCCGACGCAAGCGCTGGTGCCCAATGGCGAACGTTATCAGCTGGACGCTAGGGCCTGCATTTCTTATCTGAACGTCGAACTGCGCGGCCCGATTCCGGAAGACTTACGCACGAAAATGGGCACAAATGTTTTTGGTTGTGACATCTGCCAGCAGGTGTGTCCGTGGAATTCGCGCGCGCCGGAAACCGATAGCTTCGATCCCCTTTATGATGCGGCGGCGACGTTAGAGAGCCTGGCCGAGTTGACCGAAGCGCAGTTCCGCGAAACTTTTCGCCACACTCCTGTCATGAGGACGAAGTATGCTGGATTTATGCGCAACGTGGCAGTTGGGTTAGTCTCATTGGGCTCGGCGGAGGCGCAGGCTCCGCTGGAGAAGTTGGCGGAGCATCCCGTGCCACTGGTGGCTGAACACGCGCGGTGGGCACTGAAACATCTGGCTGCGGAAACGTCTCCGATAAGTGAATGCGTCTAGCGCTGCTCCTTCTATTTCCTGCTCTGGTCTGGTCCCAGGATCGTTCGTTGGGCCCGGGTTTCGAACATTTCTATAACCTGGAATATGAACCCGCGCTAGCCGATTTCCGTGCGGAGGTGGCGCGAAAACCGAATTCGCCGGATGCCTATAACGACGTGGCGCAGGGGATTCTGTATCGCGAGATGTTTCGCTCGGGTGCATTAGAAAGTCAGATGGTTACCGGCAACAATGCGTTTTTACGGCGCGACAAAATGAACATCAGCGCGGCGGACGACAAAGAGTTCACTGACTCGATCAATCGAGCAATTGGGTTAGCCGATGCGCGGCTGCAAGCGAATCCCAACGACACTGGGGCGCTGTATGCCAAGGGCGTGAGCTACGGCCTGCGTGCTAACTTTCGCTACCTGGTTCACAAAGCCTGGCTGGACGGATTGCGCGACGCGACGGAAGCGCGCAAAGCTCACGCGAAGGTGACGATGCTGGAGCCAGGCACCGTAGATGCGCGGCTGGTGCAGGGCGTTTACGATTACCTGGTGGGCAGTTTGCCCCTCACTTGGAAACTGTTTGGCTTTTTGGCTGGCTTTCGTGGCGATCGCGAACGCGGCGTGGCGACGCTGAAAGAAGTTTATGCGCAGGGCGTCAAAAATCATCAAGATGCCGCCGTAATCCTGTGCGCCATTTACCGCCGCGAACGACGAGCCAACGAAGCGGTGCCGCTGCTGAGCGAACTGATCACCCGTTATCCGCGCAATTTTCTTTTACGTTTGGAACTGGTCCAGATGTACGCGGACCTGGGCGAGAAAGACAAAGCGATGGCGGTGATCCATGAGGTAGACCAACTAACGTGCAGCCATACGCCCGGCTATTCGCAATTAGCCGATGAAAAGCTGCGCTACACGCGCGGCAATCTTTTGTTCTGGTACAACGATTTGGATACCGCGCTCGAAGACATGAAGTTTGTCACCACGCACACCGATAACGTGGATCTGAACACAGGCGTCTACGCCTGGCTGCGGACCGGGCAGATTTTGGACATGAAGGGTCAGCGCAATCAGGCGTTGGCGGCCTATCACGCGACCATTCGGTTTGCGCCGGGATCGGAGGCGGCGAAACAGGCGGAAGATTATTTGGGGTCGCGTTACAGACGGTGACACCTTGAGCGCTTTACCCAAGCGCATCGGGCAAGCGCAACTGGCGGTTGCGCGCCTAGAGTCGTTCCGCGCCTATAAACGATAGATGCTGATACCCGTCAGGAGTTTGGGATAAAAATCCGTGGACTTCTGCGGCATCACTCCACCGGCGAAAGCAATGCGCGCCATGTCGTCAATGGGAGTGGGCGCCAAAAGAAATGCGGCCTGTGCACCGTGCTCGCGGACGTGAGCCACTGCGGTGTCGATTCCGCGCACATAATGAATGTGCTTCTCATCACGCACGTCGTCTTCGCTAATACCCATGTAAAGGCCAAATATTTCGTTGTGCAGAACGGGGACATCCAACTCCCCGCCCTGGCGTGAGCGCTGTAACAAATGACGGCCGTCTTTCGTCACCAGACCAATGCGAACCAGGTTCGAATCGCTGATCTGCAGAGCCGGCTTCAACGAATCAATGGAATCGAAATTTTTCACTGCCCATGGGCTCTGACATTTCGCTAGAAAATCTGCAGGAGTGAAATTCGCCACGCCGCGCAGCACGCGATGCGTCGCCAGAATTTTCAGTCCCGGCGAATACATATTAACGAAGGTCATCATTACAAACTGAGCTGCGAAATCGGCGGGATGCTGGTCGCGATAGTTTAGCGCGGTCTCATAGCGATGGTGGCCGTCGGCGATCAGCAGCTTCATGGGCTGCATCAGGGTTTGGATTTTCGCAATGCGCGTTGGGTCGGTAATGGCCCACAGGCGGTGGCGGGCGCCGTATTCGTCCGTCACATCCACCAACGGTGGCGCGGTATTCGCGACAGCGCTTAGTTCAGCGTCTACGGCGCGCTCGCGATCCGGATAGAGCATGAAGATCTGACCAAAATGCGCACGGGTGTGGCTGAGGACTTGCAGGCGGTCCTTCTTCGGGCCGGAAAGCGTTTGTTCGTGACGATAAACGACGCCTGAGGAATAATCTTCGACCTTGCCGAGACCGATAAAGCCTTGCCGGGTGAAGCGTTCGTCGGAATCGGGCACGGCGAATTCCTGAAAGTAGGCGTAGAAGCCGGGTTGCGCGTCCTGTTGCAGAATCCCCTGGCGGATCCAATTTTCAAAGTATTGTGCGCCGCGGGTATAGACGTTGTCGGTTTCGGTATCGGAGTTTTTGCGTTCACCCAAAATTACGCGCACCAGGTTGTAGGGGCTGGCCGCCAAATAGCGGGCCTGCATGTCTGGACTGATTTTATCGTAAGGCTGCGTGAGCAGCGAGGCCGGATCGCCAGCCTGAAGGGAATAGCGATAGGGTTGAAACGGTTTGATATTGGCCAAAAATCAGGATAGCAAGCTGGGATCGGCTGAGGCGGGTTCATGCGAACCGGGCACTCGCTTGCTCCAGTAGTTGCGAAACTTGCCCAGGGCAATCCACCAGGAAAGACCAGCCATTACGAGAATCAGGGCAATGTCCAGGCCGAAATTGCCGTAGGAAAGGCTTTGGACGCCCAGCCAGGTGAAGACGCCGGCCACCACAATCTGCATGGAAACGGTGGCGATGGCTTTAGCGTTCGATTCGCCGAAAAAGTAAAACAAGCCGATGCCCAGCCAGGATGCGGCGACCAGAAACAGCAAAAGCGCCGTTGAGGCGGAGCCCTTTCGCGTAATTTCAGTGGTCCCCAAGCCTGCCGCGCATAGGGCGATGGCGAGGCTCAATCCAATTCCCGAAATCCTTTTCGTTTTGGGTGTCATAGATTCCTTTTTGGTTAGTTCTTCATGCCGAGCTGAGCTTTGCTGGTTGCATACGACATGGGCGCGCTTATGGTGACCGGCCTTGGGCTGACCAATCCTTTGGTAAGACCCAGGAACGGGGACAAAAACTGGTAGTGATAATTGACGATGGCCACGCGGAGTAATTCATCGTCAGGATGTTCCGGCACCGGCGGCTGATGAATCACTTGCACGTTGGCCCGAGTCAAGCCCAGATAACCTTGACGGGAAGACGCGGGCTCCGCCGGTTGATCGTAGAGAATCCAATTGGCAATTTGTTCTCCGGTGCCATCCCAGGGGTGGACCACACCCCAGCGGACAGCGGCACGGGTGCGCTCGACCAAAGACTGATGAGCGACCAGGACCAGGCCGCAGTCGATCACGGCAAACAGGAGCGAGAGAAAGACCACCAGGACCAGAGTGCTTTCGATAATGCTTTGGCCGCGTTGGGGGCGATTCGTCATCAGCTTCATGGTTCACGCTCCTGCGGAGCGTAGCGGCCAACATAGGGAAATTCAATCGAAGGTCTTCCGTCGAACGAAAACGAACGAAATACGGCGTCAACGGTATAGTTGCGCACTGTCAGGTCAACGGCGGAGGGAACGCCATCATCCGCCTTCACCCAATTCACTTCCACTTGATGAGGGTCCAGATGGGGTAGTATCGGCTGCGATTCGGGCGTGGGCTGCGGGTCTCCGTACACCACCATGTTGCGAATGGCCGCGTTGCCGCGTTCGATGTCCCGCTGGGATGCGGCACGATAAGTCCGCTGGGCGGCGTAGCGTGCGCCATTGCCCACCACGGTGACCAGACGGTTGTAGAGGTACAAGGTATAGCCGAATTGGAAAATACCGGACAGGAACATCACCAGTACTCCGGCGCAAATGGCCAGTTCCAGCATGGCGTGGCCCCGCTGAGTGCTGCGTTGTTTCCGCTGCCGGGAGCGGGTTTGAAAAGCACCGCTCATTCCACCAGCCTCACGGGATGGGCCGCTGCCATGGCGTGCGCAGGAACCGTAAATTGCTTTGGGCCACCGACGGCGCGCAAGAAGGTGATTTCCAAGGAATTAGCAGGTGCGCTGACACGGGTGAAATGGGCGGAGAATTGCCGTTCTGGTTTGAACTCCGATGCAAACCAGTGTTCGCCGTCGGCGCTGAATTCGACGATGACTCCATGAAACGCCTCGGCTGCCATGTTCCATCGGCCGGGTAGGTGCTCCACTGCCGCGCGAGCACGAGCAATTGCGGATGGTGTTCCATCCAGTTGCGCGGCGGCAGCCATGGCGCCCGCATCAACGAATACCTGGGCTTCGTTCCGAACAATATAAATGCGCCCGAGATCAAATGCCAACCCGGCCCCTGCCAGTAGCAGGAACATGCAGGTACACATGGCGATCAGCACAAAACCCTTTTGAGCACGACTACGAATTCGTGCAGGGATAAGAGTATTCGGGAATGCCGGTGGAAATTTGTGTTGGTCCGCTCTAGATATGGCTGCCCGCATCCTATTTGAGGAGAACGGCAGATTCGGCGGCCTACTTTAGTGCGAACCGAAGCGCGAACTGAACAAAATCTAATGGGCGGTTGAGGGAATGGCCTTAGATGCGTTCTTAGACCCCGGCTTAGACCCGGAGCCTGAGCCAGAACCTGAGACGGGGGCTCCGCTGTGCTGGCGGTTCAATAACATGTAGATACCTAATCCCGTAAGGCCGAGGGCGATCCACTGGGTGATCGATAGTGGAAGGCCAAAGGGTAGCGGCTGTTCGTGATTGCGCACAAACTCAATGGCGAAACGAGCGATAGAACTGTAAACCAGATACAAACCGATAATGGTCCCGGGGCGGTGCTGGCGGCCGAAGCGCCAATAGAGGAAAGTGAACAGCAGAGTCTCCGTACCAACCTCGTAGAGCTGCGCCGGATGGAGCCGTACGTGCAGCGGAACTCCTGTCAAATCATGGGCATCGGGACTAGTGAAAGTGACAGCCCAGGGCAAATCGCATTGCTTGCCCCAGCAGCAGCCGGCCATAAAGCAGCCGAGCCGGCCGATGGCGTGGCCGATGGCGATTCCGGGCGCGAAAACGTCAAAAGTAGGCAGCAGGGGCATTTGATGGCGGCGAGTATAGGCGAATGCCGTGATTACGGCGAGGACAAGCCCACCCTGGAACACGCCGGCGGCGCGCAAAGTATTGAAAGAGAACATGTCCGCAGGGTCGTTGCGGAAGTGGTCCCAGTCAAAGGCGAACATGAGCAACTTGGCGCCGATCAGGCCGGCGAGGGCGCAATAGACCACCAGGTTGACGATCTTTTCCTGGTCCATTTTGACCTGCTTCGCGAGGCGGGTCGTCACCAGCAAGCCAACAAGGAAGCCCAAGGCGACCAGGACGCCGTAGGTTGGGAGGAAGAATTCACTGCCGAATTGGATTAATTTGGGAAACATCCTATTTTTTTGGGGAAACGCCCATAGGACCAACTTAGCACTTTGTGTGAAGGCAGGCTAGGGGTGGTTGCGCGCATTTGCTGATCGGTTCTGGTCCCAATGGCAGTGCTAATTGCGGACGGCGTTGGAGTATAATCCGTTAGACATCTTGAGAAAACGACGCGGGACGAATCAGATCATGCGGAGAGGCACAAGAATGAGTTTGAACAAGATTGCTCTGGCCGCCGGCGTCATTGGCATGGCATTGCAGGCGGCACCGCAAACGTCGGTTTCGGTACCGACTCCGGTGGCCCAGCAAAAAGCGTTGCTCGATCGCTACTGTGTCTCCTGCCATAGTGAGCGGTTGAAGAGCGGCGGTCTGGTGCTGGAAAAGGTCGACCTTGCGCAGCCGTCGACGCAAGCCGATGTTTTCGAGAAAGTAGCGCTGAAGATTCGCGGCGGTATGATGCCGCCTCCGGGTTTGCCCCGCCCTGACAATGCGACGCTGGACAACCTGGCGACGTCGCTGGAAAATGAACTGGACCAGGCTTACTTCGCGCATTCCAATCCAGGTCGGGTGGGCATCCATCGATTGAACCGCGCCGAGTACGGAAACGCAATTCGGGATTTGCTGGGGCTGGAAATCGACGCGACGGATTTTCTGCCTGCCGATGATTCCAATTTTGGCTTCGATAACATTGCTGAAGCGCTGACCGTTTCGCCCGTGCTGCTGGAGCGGTACCTTTCCGCGGCCTGGAAGATTACCAGCGTGGCGATTGGCGATGCGAAGATCACGCCGACCACAACCACGTTCCGGGCGCGGCCGGATGCATCGCAAGATAAACATCTTGAGGGATTGCCGATCGGAACGCGCGGCGGCATTCTGGCGCACTACAATTTTCCGCTGGACGCCGAATATATTTTCAAAGTACGGTTCTGGTCCAACACGGTGAACACAGTGCGCGGCCTGGAATTCCCCAGCCAGGTGGAAATCACTTTGGATGGCGCGCGCGTGAAGCTGGCGACGATTGGGGGCAAGGAGGATGCCGATTTGGGCAACACCAATCCCACGGCCTCCGCCGAACAGTTGTCGAAGCGGGTGGAAGTGCAGATACCGGTGAAGGCCGGTCCGCATACCATCGCCATTGCTTTCCTGCAGAAGACTAGCGGACCAAATGTCGACATTCTGGAGCCGTTTGGGCGCGAAAAATTAGACCCCGTGAATACAGCGGGTATTCCGGAAATCGACTTCATCTCCGTCACCGGCCCAATCAATGCCACCGGCCCTGGGGATACGCCCAGCCGGCGGCAGATTATCAGTTGTAAGCCAGCAGGGAATGCGGATGCGGTACCCTGTGCCCGCAAGATTTTGACTACGTTGGGACGCAAGGCTTATCGGCGTCCGGTGACAGAAGCGGAAACCGAACGACTGTTGAGCTAC
This sequence comes from Terriglobia bacterium, assembly GCA_025350105.1. Classification (GTDB taxonomy): domain Bacteria; phylum Acidobacteriota; class Terriglobia; order Bryobacterales; family Bryobacteraceae; genus Palsa-187. Next base: position 24,023 of record JANXYJ010000049.1, read on the forward strand.
TATCAGCGCGGCAGAAATAACGGCGGAAACTTTGATTCCGGCATGCAGACTGCTTTAGCATTTATGCTGGTGAATCCGCAGTTTCTGTTCCGTACGGAAACCGATCCGGCGGGCGCTGCTCCGGGGACCGTGCACCGCATCAGCGATTTGGAATTGGCGTCGCGGCTGTCGTTCTTTTTGTGGAGCAGCATTCCCGATGATCAACTTTTGACGCTGGCGCAACAGGGCCGATTGAAGGATCCAACAGTGCTGGAGCAGCAAGTAAAACGCATGCTGGGGGACAAACGCTCAGAGGCATTGATCAGCAATTTTCTGGGCCAGTGGCTGTACTTGCGCAACCTGAAGGGCACTGCGCCCGATCCGCAAATTTTCCCCGATTTCGATGACAACCTGCGGCAGGCCTTCCAGCTCGAAACCGAACTATTCGTAGGCAGTGTGATGCGCGAAGACCGCAGCGTGGTGGATCTGGTAAACGCCGATTATACGTTCGTGAACGAACGGCTGGCCAAGCATTATGGGATTCCGAACGTCTACGGCAATCAGTTCCGCAAAGTGCATATTCCCGATCCGGCACGGCGTGGGCTGCTGGGGCAAGGCAGCGTGCTGACGGTGTCCTCCTATCCCAATCGCACTTCGCCGGTGTTGCGGGGCAAATGGATTTTGACGAATATTCTGGGGACTCCGCCGCCTCCTCCGCCGCCCAATGTTCCGCCGCTGAAAGAAGTGGCGTCGGGCACGATGCGGCAACGGATGGAGCAGCATCGTGCGAATCCGGCGTGCGCCGCTTGCCATAAAGTGATGGACCCGATTGGGTTTTCGATGGAAAATTTTGATGCGATTGGCCAATGGCGAACCATTGACGGCGGCGCGCCGATTGACCCTTCCGCGCAGCTTTCCGACGGCAGCAATATTACGGGACCGTCGGCGTTACTGCAGATTCTGGCGGCGAAACCGGATCAGTTCGTACGCACCGTGACTCAAATGCTGATGACCTATGGGTTGGGCCGAGGCGCCGAATCGTATGACATGCCGGTGATTCGCAACATTGCGAGGGATGCCGCACGTAATCAGTACAAATTTTCGTCGATTGTGTTGGGCGTGGTGAAGAGCCCGGCGTTTCAAATGACGGTAACGCCGCAGCCGGCGAGCATTGCCGAGGCACGGGGCCCGGCGTTTTAGACGGACGTTGTTTTAGACCGGCGTTTCAGAAGGATACCGGTGCGTTCAAGAAGCAAAACGTGTATATATGTTAGAGGCTTCACACTGACTGAGCTTTCGGTGGCGGTTGCGCGAGGATTTCGGAGACTGGGAGAATTACTATGTTCATCACCAAGAAACACATTGAGCGCCGTACATTCCTAAAAGGTGTGGGTGCAGCGATTGCCCTTCCTTTGCTTGATTCGATGATTCCCGCCAACACGGCGCTGGCGCAAACCGCAGCCAAGGGCCAGTTGCGCGCCGGGTTCATCTATATTCCGATGGGCGCTCAGATGCCGCAGTGGGCCCCCATTGGCGATAAGCCGGGGTTCAAGTACTCCCGTATTCTGAAGCCGCTGGAGCCGATGCGCCAGTACGTCAACGTGATTACGGGCACCTCCATCAATGCGGAAAACGGCCATGCGATCAGCAACAGCATGTGGCTGAACGGGACCAAACCGGGTCGCGGCACCGAGATCCGTAGCGGCACCACCGTGGACCAGGTGATCGCGCAGAAGATTGGCCAGGATACGACGTTTCCGTCACTGGAAATTGCGACCGAAGATCACGCCTCCGAGTTGGGAAGTTGCGGCGGCGATATTCCTTGCGCCTACATGAACACGATTTCCTGGCGCACGCCGACTACGCCCAATCCGATGGAGTTGAACCCGCGAGTGCTGTTTGAACGTATGTTCGGAGGCGATGGAGCGACGGCCGCGCAACGTGCCGCGCGTTTGCGCGACAATCTTTCGATTTTGGATGGCGTTACGGCCAGCGCCAACGATCTGGCCAAGAATCTGGATGCGCGCGACAAAGCACGCATGAACGATTATCTCGAAAACCTGCGCGAAATTGAACGCCGCATCAGCAAGGCGGAAAAGCAAAACACGGAATCCGCTTACGGGGCGCCCAACGCTCCAGTAGGTATTCCGGATGCGTTTGAAGAACACGCGAACCTGTTGTTTGATCTGTGGGCCATTGCGTTCCAAGGCAACATCACCAGAGTGGTGAGCTTCATGCTGGCGCGCGAGCTGAGCACGCGGACGTATCCGCAGATTGGTGTCCCAGACGGCCACCACCCTGTGTCGCATCACCAGAACGACGTGCAGCGCATGGAGATGCAGGCGAAGATCAACACCTATCACATGGAGATGTTCGCGAATTTCCTGAGCAAATTGAAGGCCATGCCGGATGGCGATGGCAACATGCTGGATCATTCGATGATTCTCTACGGCAGCGGCATGAGTAACAGCAACGTACACGCGCATGACGGGTTGCCGATTATTGTGGTGGGCGGAGCGGCGGGCAAGTTGAAGGGCGATCGTCACATCAAGGTGAAGAACGACACGCCGCTGACGAATTTGTTGGTGGGCATGCTGGATGTGGCGGGGATTCGCACGGATCATCTGGGCGATAGCGCGGGACGGATTGAGCTGTAGACGGGAGCATATATTCATGCGAATGACCATCGCTGTTTTTCTTGTTCTGGGTATTTCGGCTTTGGCCGCGGATCTTCGTCCGATGAATCGTCAAATCATCGAGGCCGCGAAAAATCAAGATGGCACGGCATTGCGTGCACTGGTGAAACAGAAGGCCGACGTGAATGCCGCCGACGTCGATGGTATGACGCCGCTGATCTGGGCTGCGCATCAAAATGATATGGACGCGGTGAAGCTGCTGCTGGCCAGCGGCGCCAACGCGAAAGCCGCGAACCGTTATGAAGTGACGGCGCTTGGCGAGGCGGCCAACAACGGTAACGCCGAGATGATGGTGGCGCTGATCAACGCTGGCTCCGATCCCAACGCGACCACAGGCGAAGGTGAGACTCCGTTGATGACCGCGTCACGCACCGGCGCAACTGCGGGAGTGAAAGCGCTGCTGGCCAAGGGCGCGAAGGTGGACGCGACCGATACCTATCGCGGGCAGACGGCGCTGATGTGGGCGGTGGCGGAAAACCATGCCGATGTGGCGAAGCTGCTGGTGGACGCCGGGGCCAACGTGAATGCGCGCTCCACTTTTTTTAACTTTGATTTTCGCAAAGTAGCCGCGGGTGGGACGCAGGCGGTGTACTCGCGCGGCGGGCTGACGCCGCTGTTGTTTGCGGCCCGTCAAGGCTCCCTCGAAAGCGCCAAGGTTCTGCTCGATGCCGGCGCGGATATCAATCTGGCGGAACCGGAAAATGGACTAACGCCGCTGCTGCAGGCAATCTACAACGATCACTACGATCTGGCCGCGATGCTGGTGGATCGTAAAGCGGAGTTGAAGAGCGGCGCGTTATTCATGGCGGTGGAGATGCGCAACCTGGATTACCAGGGCAACCGGCCGCGCAAAACGGTGGAAGGCAAGGATGCCGGCAAGATGGACGAGTTGACGTTCATCAAATATCTGCTGGATCATGGGGCCGATCCGAACGGGCCAATGATGACCAAGATTCCGCCACGGGCAGCGCAAAATGCCACCATTTCTCCCAACGGCAACACGCCGTTTATCCGGGCGGCGCGGTCGGCCGATGTGGAGACGATGAAGCTGCTGATCGCCTATAAAGCCGATCCCAACAAGGCCAGCGACAACAAGACCACTCCGATCATTGCGGCCGGAGCGGGCATGGGAGTTCGTTTTCAGGGCGGCGAGGAGAAGCCAGAGCCGCAATTCATTGAAGCGCTGAAGATTCTGGTGGAGCACGGCGCGGACGTCAACGCAAAGAACGACCGCGGGGATACGGCGGCTCACGGGGCGGCACAGCGTGGGGCCGATCTGATCATCAAGTTTCTGGGCGAACACGGGGCCAACTTCAACGTGAAGAACAAACAGAACCGCACGCCCTATGAGGTTGCCATGGGCATCGGCGGAGTGGGGAATACAGGCGGGTCGACGCATCCTTCTACAGGGGCGCTGATTGAGAGCTTCATGAAGGGCGCGGCGGCCAAGACCAGTGAGAAGGCAGAGGCCAAGCCGGAAGTAAAGGCGGAGTCGCCAAAATAACGTCAAGGCGCTCTAAAACAACAAAAACAGAACAAAACGGCCCATTTCCTCGTCGTTCTATTTGTGTGTATACTCGCTTTAGCGCCGCCTATGGGCGCGGCGGTTGACGGGGGACCTATGAGCTTTTTCTCCAAACAATTCATTGATGTCATTCATTGGACCGAATCCGGCGACGGTACGCTGGCCTACCGTTTTCCGATGGAGGACATGGAAATCCAGAACGGCGGCAAATTGACCGTTCGCGATTCGCAGACGGCGATATTTGTGAATCAAGGCCAGATTGCGGATGTTTTCCGGCCGGGCCTGTATACGCTGAGCACCCAGACGCTGCCTCTGCTCACCAACCTGATGAATTGGGACAAGGCGTTTCAATCACCGTTCAAGTCCGACGTTTACTTTTTCTCAAACCGCATTCAAACCAATCAGAAGTGGGGCACGGCCACGCCCATCACCATCCGCGATAAGGAATTTGGCGCAGTGCGGGCACGGGCGTATGGGATCTATTCCTATCACATCGCGGACGCCAAGACGTTTCATCAAAAAGTGAGCGGTACCACCCCGTTGTATCGAGTTCCAGATATTGAAGGCCAACTGCGCAATACCATTGTCGGGCGGATGACCGATAGTTTTGGCAACAGCAACATCAATTTTCTGGATATGGCCGGCAATCAGACCCAACTGGGCGCGGCGATGCTGGAGAATCTGAAACCGAGTTTTGCCGAACTAGGGCTGCAGTTGGACACCTTTATCGTCGAGAGTATTTCCCTGCCCGAGGAACTGCAGAAGCTTCTGGACCAGCGCATCGGCATGAACATGATCGGCGATATGGGACGCTATACGCAATTTCAGATGGCAAACTCCATCCCCATTGCCGCGGCGAATGAAGGCGGCGGGGCCGTGGGCGCGGGCATTGGTTTAGGCGCGGGCTTGGCGATGGGCCAGGGTATGGCCCAGACGATGGCGAACGCCATGCATCCGCAAGCTCCTCCACCAGCCGCGCCAGCAACGGGCGCACCGGTGGCTTCCTCATCAGCGCCAACCGAGGGCTCCAAGTTCTGCATCAGTTGTGGAAAAGCCATGCCGCGGATCGCCAAGTTTTGTCCGGAGTGCGGGTCGGCGCAGCAGTAAGACGGCTCAGGGCCCCTGCCTCACCAGTCTGAGCCGCCGCCGTCTCCGCCACTATCGCCGCCGGAATCGCTGCTGCCCAAGTCGCTCGAATCGCTCCCTGAATCCATCGCCGATTCAATCATACTGCCCAGCATGCCGCCGAGAATTCCTCCGGCCAGGCCGCTGGTGAAGGAGCCCGAAGAACCGGTGATGTTGCGATCTTCTCCTTCGATGCGATCGAAGACGGACTGGATGGCCACGCGGCCAGGGCCGGTCAGACGCAGCCAGATGTAGCCGCGGTTTGACGACAATGACGAAAAGAACCCGCCAAGCACTGAGCTTGGCTGCTCGTAGTACAGCTCCATACGAACTGTGGGATCTTTGAAGACCAGCGCCGTCGGCTTCACCAAAATGGTTTGGCCGGGTTCCAGCACGCGGACGAAAACGTTGCCAGCGGCGTGCAGCAGCAACAGTCCTGGGCCGCCAGCAGTCGAGAATTGGTCCATCACGCGGCCCATGGGATAACAGGTTTCGGTTTCGTTTCCGTTGCGCACCTGGAACCAGATATTGCACTGATACCAATCGTATTGAACGTTACCGGTGGCCGCGAGGAAAAGGTGTTCGCGGACATCCACCGCCTGGCCGTGCTGCAGCGGCAGAGCAATCAATTCGCCGGGACTGTCTTGCGAAAAAGCGATGTGGCCGGGGCCTTGGGCCTGGGTCATCACCAGAGGCAAACCGCCCATCAGCCGTTTCCATCCGCCCTTCAGTGACATGGCGGTGACGTTCACTTGAGGATCCTTCCACAAAAGAACGTGATGGGTGAAATAGACGCTGTCCTCGGGCGCCAGTTTCATGTCGGCAACGGGCACGTAGGTGCCCTCAATCTGGCAGACGGAGTTGCCGAACTGAAGCTTGGCCATGTCTTTGCGGCCGGGCAGTTTGGCCCAACCGGAGCGATTGACGATGGAGGCCTGGTTGACGGCGGCTCCGCATTTCGGACAGGTGGATTGAGCAGCATCAAAAGTATCGCCGCACCAGGAACACTTGGCGGTGCCGTGTGGAATCGCCGGCGCGATAACCGGAGTCGCACGAATTTCGCCGGATGGACCGATGGGGGGGCCGGACGGCGAAACAGGCGGCGGAATCGACGCAATCCCGGGGCTTGCAGGGGCCGATTGCACTTTGCTTCCGCAGTTCTCACAGAACGCGGATGCTTCACGGAGTTTACTACCACAATTTACGCAGAACATGTATTACTCCGTCTCTTACTCGGTGGCGTGGTGCACGTACATGGATTGAATTCCGACGCGGCCGGGGCCAGTCATGCGGGCGAGGCTCATATTCGTGCCGCCGAAGAAGCCGGTGCCCAGGCGCTGAAATTCCACATCCATCTGCACAGTGGCGTCTTTGTACAAGAACGCGCCGGGTTCCACCATGATGCTTTCACCTGGGCCAAGGCGGCGTTCGAACACGTTGCCGTAACCATGCAGAATCAGCAGGCCCGGGGCGCCGGTGGTGATGAAGCGATCCATGTACATGCCTTGACCGCCGAACAGAATGTTGGTGAGGCCTTTCACACGCACGAAAGAATAATCAATTTGATGCGAAGAAAGTAGAAAAGCGTGTTCGCGCACATCCAGTTCCATGCCTGGATGCAGCGGCAGGACGACAAGTTCACCGGACGCGTCACGGGAGAATGCAATACGGCCGGGCCCGGTGGCCACGCTGATCAGAAAAGGCATGCCGCCGAATACGCGCTTCAAGCCACCGGAAAGCGGCATCAAGCCCAGGGGCACTTGTTCTTCCTTCCACAGCATGACGTGGTGCTCGAAGAAAATGGAATCGCCCTGCCCTAAGTTGATTTCGGCAACGGGAACAATTTCGCCCTCTACCTGGCAGGTGCTGGCGTTGAAGTGGATCTCGGTCATGTCGCGAATGCGCGGGGCTTCACGCCAGCCGGATTCGCTGACCAGATTGCGAATATCGAGAGGCGCGCCGCACGCCTGGCAGGCTAATGCGGACTTGGGATTCATGCCCTGGCACCATTGGCACTGGATGCGCTCCAGCGATTCGCCCATGGGCATTTGTGGGACGTCAGGCATTATAGGACCTCATCGCGAAACTCCTCCAGTTAAAATGATGCGGGAAATGTTGCACGAACGGCGTCGTACAGCACCAGCATAGTTATTTTACAGTGAAGCGTGGTTATTGGGCCTGGGCCAACAACTTCAGCATGGCCGAGGAGATCGCTTCGGGCTTTTCGCGCGGCAGAAAATGCCCGACTCCGTTATAGACCTGGAGGTCAACCATCTTGGGAAACATGGTTCGCACCTGGGCAGTATTTACGCCTCCGCGAGCGAGCGGGTCGCTCGCACCATAAAGAACGATGGACGGGACGGTAATCTTGGGACGTTTGGCCAGGGTCTTTTCTATTTCAAGAAAACGCGTTTCGCCCGGTGCATTGCCCACGCGGTGGCGGTACGAGTGAATCACCAAATCGACAAAATCCGGATTTTCGAAAGAGAGCGCGGTGCGGTTGTAAGTTTCGTCGGAAAATTTCCAATCGGGCGACCAAGTATGCCACAAAAACTTGCAGATCTCCCTGCGATTGGCCGCCAAGCCTTCGCGTCCGCGTTCGTTGTTGAAATACCACTGATACCAAAGCTCCTTGAGTTGAGCGGGCGCGCCCATGAGTGCCGTGGGAGATGAGGTGTCCACAGTATTTTGAATGGAATAGCCGCTGCAATAAACGCCCGCACGAACGCGATCGGGATGCAGCGCGGTGGCCACTTGCGCGGCGCGTCCGCCCCAATCGTAACCGGAAACGGCAAAGCGCGGAAGGCTTAGGGCATCGGCGAAATCAACCACGTCCTGCCCGATGGCGGCTTGTTCGGCTCCTTTAAAGCCTTTTGGGTCAATGAATCGCGTTGCGCCGTAGCCGCGTAAATAGGGAACCAGAACGCGGTAGCCAGCCTTGGCGAGCGGCGGTGCGACATCGTCGAAAGCATGCGCATCGTCGGGAAAGCCATGCAGCAAAATGACGGGAAAGCCTTGCGCTGGTCCGGATTCTTCGTAGGCGATATTGAGGATGGGCGTGCTGATCGACTTGGTTGCCTGGGCGAGTAGATTGCGCGTGATGGCTGCGGTGGCACCCGCGTATTTTAGGAATTGGCGGCGGGTATGCATGCCCATTACTTTCCATTCTCTGCTCCGGCGACCGGAGCTACCGTCGGGGCTACCATGTGCTGAACGCTCTGTTCATTCTCCAGACAAAACTCGTCCATCATTTCTGTATCGAGTACGATTTGCTGTTTGATTTTCACGGCCCAGGGCCGGGTGTACGCCTTGGGATCATTCACCGTGACGTCAATTTCTAAGTGGCCGAAGTCAGGACGGCGAAAGCGCTCGGTTACCTTGGCGGCTTCGGTCATGGGATTGCCCATCATGTCGAGCCATGTGTCATCGCGAAAGCCGATGGTGTCTACCACGAGAGTATCTTTGTCCCAGTGCGCAGTGGAGTAGCCATTCCAGGAAGGTTGCGGGTCTACGGGAAGCGGGCGGCCGTCGGTGAAGATTTGCCGGTAGCCGGCGTTGAATTCGGTGAGGATCAGGGTCAGGCCTTTGCCCGGGATGATCTTTTGAATATGCGGCAGCCCGTAGGCGCGGGGGAAATTATTGGGCATGCAGCGGGCGTGCGGGTCATCTTTGGCAAGCTGCATTTTTCTGACGTTGACCAGATCGGCGGCCCATTTTTGATACGGCAAACCGCCAGGCAGGCCAACCGCAATGTCCACGGCCTGACGGGCGAGGGGCGTTTTTTCGGCACAATCGCCATCGTTGCTGCGAATTACTTTGCCGCAGGGCAAGGGGTCCGCGCTGAGCCACATGCCGGAGAGATCGGGCTTGCCACCCGCCGTTTTCGGCGCGGGCGCGGCAAGGTTGGGCTTGCCGTTCGCGAATTTCGGAACGCCCTCGGTGGGCAGGTGGATCCATTGAGCGAAGACGGAACTCACGCACGCAAAGCCCAGCACGGACGTTCTGGTAAATGTCATGGTGTTGATTTTAGCGTATAGAGCTGGCTGGATCAGACGCTGCGGCCCTTCAGACCGAAATGCGAAGCGGCAGTGAGCAGGTGCCGGTCGTTCGTCCAAATTTCCTGGAAGCCATAGTCAAGAGCGGTTGCGATGTGGATGGCGTTACCGGCGCGAAGAAATGCATCCGCTTGAAGGGTTCGGGTGATGGTCTCAACTCGCCGCAGCAGGTGATCGGTGATCGCAAGGAGGTGCCAGGTCTTGGCTTCGACATCCGCGAGAAACAAGTCGCGCACGGCGGCCGCCGTCTTGGGAGTTAGCGTTTTCTCCCGTAGTTGGCGATGAAAAACGCAGGATACCTCGGCCATACCCAGCGCGGAGACATACAATGCGGGTCCGGAGCCTGCCAAGGCACGGACTGCGGGGCCATCCGGCTCGCGCAGGTAACACTTCGCAATGTACGCTGAATCGAAGTAAAGGCCGGTCACCGTTGATCCTTATTGGCTTAGGTTGGCTTAGGTCCTGTCTTCCTCTAGCATTCGGCCAGAATCGGTTTTAGACGGGCGGAGTTTACGAATAAACGCTTCGCGATTCGGGAGCGGACGGCCGACGGGTGATTCGGAAATGGGACGGAGTTCGGCAACCGGAATGCCATGCCGCTCGATAATGTACGTCTGGCCACCGGCGACACTTTTCACCAGCGCGCTGGTATTCAAGTGTAAATCGCGGATACTGGCACGTCCCATGTGTAACAGTGTGACACAATGCCGACGCCATCGTCAACGCCGTGCGGTTCGGATAAAATGGAGGGCGAATATGAAAACACGACTTGCTCCTATCATTGCAGTAGCGCTGTGCGTCACGGGACTTCATTCTCAAACTGCGACGCCAGCCGCAGTCCCGGGCAACCCTGACTGGACCAAGCCATTTCCGCCCTTCCACATTATCGGCAACGTGTATTGGGTGGGGACCTGGGACTTGTCCACGTATCTGATTACGACGCCGCAGGGGAACATTCTGATCAATACAGGCCTGCCGGAAACGGTGCCACAGATCAAAGCGGGCGTGGAGCAGTTGGGCTTCAAGATGTCGGACACCAAGATTCTGACGGCTACGCATGGGCACTTCGATCATGTGGCCGGTCTCGCGCAGCTGCAAAAGATGACCGGCGCGAAGATCGTGATGTCGGAGCCGGACGTGGAGCTACTGGAAAGTGGCGGCAAATCGGATTTTCGCTTTGGCGACGATCCGGTTGCCCGCTTTGAAACGGTAAAGGTCGATCAGAAGTTGAAAGAAGGCGACAAGATTTCCTTGGGCGGGACTGTGTTGACGGCGCATATTCACGCCGGTCACACCAAAGGCGCGACGAGTTTTACGTTTGACGTAAAAGAAAACGGCAAAACCTATCGCGTGGGCATCATGAATATGGCGTCCGTCAATCCGGGCGTGACGGTGAGCGGCATGCCGAAGTTTCCGGGGATTCAGCAAGCCTATGCGCGGACTTTTCACGATCAAAAAGAAACCAAGATTGACGTATGGCTGGCCTCGCACGCGGCGCAGTTCGGGTTGCACGAGAAATACAAGCCGGGCGATGCGTATAAGGCCGAGCGTTTTGTCGATCCCGAGGGCTATCAAAAGGCCGTGGCCAAGCTGGAGAAAATCTATACTGACCAATTGGCGCAGGAACTGTTGCGCAAGTAACGGCTATAATGACGAGTGCGCTTGTGGTCTGCTGCGTATCATGAACATTTGCAGCCGCCTGAATCAAGTGCCAAGAATCGCGCCTTTTGCGCGCGCCAAGGAGAAAGCATGAAGTTATCGAATTTAAAAGTTCTGGCCGGCACGTTGGTGCTGGCAACCGGCACGATGATGCTATCGGCCGAATCGATTAATCCGCCCACGATGCCGCAGACCGCGCCCATGACCAAGCAGGAAAAGAAAAATCTGGACATGGTGATGAAGTGGTGGACCGAAGTGCTGTACGGCGGCCACGTGGAGTTGACCGACAAATATCAGGCCGAAACCTATATTCAGCACAACCCGAATATCAATACCGGCCGCGCTGCTTTCAAAGAGTTTTTCGGCAAGGTGGCCAAGCCAATGAACCCGGTGCCGACCACCATGCCCGCCGAGCGCCAGCCTGTGGTGAAGGGCGCCAAGGGCGATTACGTCTGGTTGATCTTCGAGCATGAAGACAAAGACCCGCGCAATCCAGCCAACACCTATCATTGGAATTCCTTCGACGTGCTGCGTATTGAAAACGGGAAAGTAGCCGAGCATTGGGATAGCGCCCAGAAGATGAAGGGAACGGGCGCAGTCATGAGCGGCGTGTCACCGAAACCGCCCATGCAGTGGAACACGGGCAAGCTATCGAAGGAAGAGATGGCGTCGGTAGCGAAGGGCACGGAAGAGTTGAAGGATATGCTGCAATACGGGCACCTGGAATTGGCTGACAAGACCATGGACCCGGGCTACATCCAACACAATCCGAACGTGCCGCAGGGCCGCGATGGATTCAAGGCTTTCATGAGCCGTGTCCCCGGCCGGACGCCGCAGGAGATTAAGCCGGAATGGAAGAACGCTCCGGTGTTGACTTTGGCGAATGGGCCGTACGCTTTCATGATGTGGGACCGCACCGCTAAGGATCCGGACGATCCGAGCCGGGAATACAAATGGAACCACTATGACGTAGTTCGCTTGGAAAAAGGCTTGATCAAGGAACATTGGGATGAAGCCATCATCAACCCGCCGCAGCCTGGCGGGAAGAAACAGTAGTTTGGGGAATTGTAAGGGGGAGTGGCTTCGGCCGCTCCCCTTTTTCGTTTAGTACAGAAAGGAATTTGCTTATGACAAGGATAAAACAATTCGCGGTTACGGCGGGTTTGATAGCACTGAGCTGCGCACCGGGATTTGGACAATCGAAGCAACTCACTCCTACCGAACAGGCCAACCTGAAGCTGGCACTGGACTGGTGGCGCGAAGGGTTTGTGGCCCGTCACGCCGAAGTTGTGGACAAGTATCTGGACAAGAACATGATCCAGCACAACCCCAACATGGCGGACGGCAATGAGCGGGTGAAAGGATTGCTCTCAGGCATGAAGCCGGTGAATCCGATTCCGGCGATGATTCCTGCGGACCGCATGCCTGCGCTGTCCTTCGCTAAAGGCGACTATGCCGCGTTGATCTGGGAGCGCGAAGCAATCGACCCAAACGATTCCAGCAAGAAATACAAGTACAACGATTTCGATTAGTTTCGCATTGCCAATGGCAAGATTGTCGAGCATTGGGATGGTGCGATGAAAAACGCGCAAGAGGCTAGTGGGGCACCGAACACCAACGCCGACACCAAACCGCATGGCGGCAGCACCGGAACGCTGACGGCTCAGGAAAAGAAGAACCAGGACATCGCCGACATCGAGATGAGGGACATTCTGCAATATGGGCACCTGGAACTAGCCGACAACGTGATGGCGACGGGCTACATCCAACACAACCCGAACGTACCGGGAGGCCGCGACGGATTCAAGAATTTCTTTGCCCGCTTCGCGAAGCCGACCGAGCTTAAACCGGAATGGAAACGGCCTCCAGTGCTGGTGCTGACCAGCGGGAATATTGTGTTCTATCTGGTGGAGAACGAAGGCAAGGAACCGGTGGATCCGGCGAAG
>JANXYJ010000114.1 GCA_025350105.1 Terriglobia bacterium
CGGAGTGCCATTGGAGCAGGTTACTTTTATCCACGGCGATGCGGCAGGCCCTTGCGCGAATCTCGTTCTTGGCCACAACTACTCACCGAAGTCTTTGAATGACAGCCGGGATATGGACGCAATCGACCCGCGGGAAGCTGAGGGAAACGAGATCATAGACCAATACTTTCGCGCTACCTTTAAGCCAGTTTCTTCAGTCATTCACACACATCGCGACTTCTTCAAACGGTTAGCGCTGATCCAAGACATTTTCGTACTTGGCCATTCTTTGGACGATGTAGACATACCTTATTTTAAAGAAATAATGAAAAACATCGACGGTCAAAGAACGAAATGGAAGATAAGCTACTATCGCAATGAAAACCTCCGTGAACTCCGCGAACAATTCCAAAAGCTCCCCTCTGTTCCCGGGCACCTGGTGGAATATTTACAATTAGCTGAGCTGTAAGCTAGGCATCTGCCCTCACATCATCTTCCGATACTGCACAAATCCCGTCCGCTCGGCGAGCTTATCGTACAACTTCATCGCATCCGTATTCGTCTCGTGCGTGAGCCAATACACCCGGCTGGCCCCTTCGAGCGCAGCAGCTGCGTAGACCGCCTCAATCAGCTTCCGACCAATTCCAAGCCCGCGAAACTCCGCTTGAGTGAACAGGTCTTGCAAATAACAAGACGGCCCCACACTCCAGCACGACCGATGAAAAATGTAATGGACGATCCCGGCTAAATCATCACCAACAAATGCCCCCAATGCAAACATCGGTTCCGCCGGATCCAGAAACCGCAGCCACGTTGTGTTGGTGATTTCCGCCGAGAGATCCGCTTTGTAAAAAAACTGATAGCCCTTCCAAAGCGGCTCCCAAGCCGCGCGGTCAGCATCCTCCAACTGACGAACGTGAATCGATTCCATGCATCATTCTAGAGCTAAAAAAGCGCATGGTAGCTCCGGTCGCCAGACCGGAGAAGAATCGGCTCACCTAGCTCGCCCCGTACTGCTCCTCGCTCACATGCTCCATCCAATCCACCGCTTTTCCCTCCAGTTCTTCCTGAATGGCAAAGTGCGTCATCGCTGTTTTAGGAGCAGCGCCGTGCCAATGCTTCTCTCCTGGCGGAATCCACACCACATCGCCGGGACGGATTTCCTGTATCGGCTCACCCCACAGCTGCACACGGCCGCAGCCCGCCATCACAATCAAAGTCTGACCCAGCGGGTGCGTGTGCCACGCCGTGCGAGCGCCGGGTTCGAACGTAACACTATTGCCCCGCACCCTCGCCGGACCCGGCGGAGCCATCAGCGGATCAATCCGCACCGTACCCGTAAAATATTCCGCTGGACCCTTGCCCGAAGGCTGTGAACCGCTCCGTTTGATTTCCATATTGTTAGTCTTAACCTCACAGCCCCGTCATCTTCTCCAGCTTTTCCGGATAGCGCCCACCCAGCACCGTGATCTTCGCGGCCGCCGCGTCGATGTCTCGCAAATCCTCCGGCGTCAGTTCAATCGTCAGAGCCCCGATGTTTTCGTCCAAACGTTCCAGCTTCGTGGTTCCCGGTATCGGCACCATCCAGGGCTTCTGGGCCAGCACCCACGCCAACGCAATTTGCGCCGGTGCTGCGTTCTTGCGTGTTCCCATGTCAGTCAGCAACTGAATCATCGCCTGATTCATCTTCAGCGCCTCTGGTGTAAAACGTGGCAGCGTGCTCCGGAAATCGGTGCTTGCGAACGTCGCCTCTTCGCCAATCTTCCCCGTCAGGAAACCCTTACCCAGTGGACTGTATGGAACCAAACCTATGCCCAATTCCTCCAGCGTTGGAATAATTTCCGCCTCCGGCTTCCTGGTCCACAGCGAGTACTCGCTCTGCAACGCCGTCACCGGCTGTACCGCATGCGCGCGGCGAATGGTCCCCGCTCCCGCTTCAGACAGACCGAAGTGCTTCACTTTCCCTTGCTGAATCAGATCCTTCACCGTTCCCGCCACGTCTTCAATCGGCACGCTCGGGTCCACCCGATGCTGATACAACAAGTCGATCACATCCACCTTCAACCGCTTCAGCGAGCCCTCCACCGCCTCCCGGATGCGCTCCGGCCGGCTGTTCAAACCCGGCACGCCCTTCATCCCCCGCGGATCGCTGTTCGGACCGATGTCGAATCCGAATTTCGTCGCGATCACCAACTGCTTGCGCAACGGAGCCAGCGCCTCGCCCAACAACTCCTCGTTCAGGAACGGACCGTAAACCTCAGCCGTGTCGAAGAAAGTAATGCCCCGCGCCACCGCCGCTTGCAGCAGCGCCGTCATTTCTTTCGTGTCCTTCGGCGGACCATACGAAAAACTCATTCCCATACAGCCCAGCCCAACAGCCGATACTTCCAATCCGCTGCTTCCCAATTTGCGCTTTTGCACGATTACTCCTCAGAACAATTCTCTCATTTCTTGTTTCATCGGTCGGCACTCTTTATGGCGATCACCTGCGTTACCGCCGCCTGTCCGTTGTGAAATTCTCCCTCCATCACAACGCGCTCTTGGCTCCGGCAAACAATGAACTCAAGTCCTGCTAATTCAGCTTTGACTGTATTGATATCCAACAACATATCCAGGTCCTTGGGCCCACCGGTGGCAAAACGGAGTTGTTCCGGCGCGTAGGATTCCAGCAGCAACACACCGCCTGGCTTCAGTCCTCGCACGCATGCCGCATGGACCTTTCTCCGCAGCACGCTGGGAAGGTGGCAGAAAATGGAAACAATTCCATCCCAAACCCCTTCACCGATATCGTAGAATCACGCGCCACGTACGCTTCCCCCCCCGCGCTTCGGGCTTCAATCGCTTTGTGCCCATCGTAATGCCACCCCATCCGCCCGCAAATCTCCATTCCCCGCCATTGCAACCGCTTCCGCACAAACTTGACGTCCCTTTTCATCATGGCCAACTACCTTATGGTCAAGGAGTCCGAAGCGCTCTCTTGTCGGAGGGCTTGGATCGACCAACGGTGGGAATACTAGTAAAACTCGCCGGGGTTTGCGTGCGATGAGGGACCGCTGGACCTAAACCAGCCCCCAGCTGTTGCGGGAGACGACACAGCCGCCGGCCTGACGGCGTACTCTTTGGGATCGAGGGCCCTCTAAAAAAGGATGCGAAGCCGCGACCGTAGGAAGCGGTGACTGACGATGTAAGCCGAACGAAAGTGCCCGGGTAGTAGCGGCATGATGTGCTCTTTGACAATCGAACCGTTGCCAGGGCACAGCTGCGCCTGGCGCACTGCGCTACGATAAAGAATTCGTCAAACAATTCTCCATGGCCCTGCGCTTCTACAACACTCTCACGCAACAAGTGGAGCCCTTTGCTCCCCTCTCAGGCAACGTTGTCCGGATGTACACTTGCGGGCCGACGGTTTATAACTACGTCCACATCGGAAACCTGCGAACGTTTACGTTTCAGGACATTTTGCGCCGCTGGCTGCAGGCCCGCGGCTATCAACTCGACCACGTGATGAACATCACCGACATCGAGGACAAAATCATCCGCCACGCCGCCGCCGCACATCAGACCATCTACGAATACACGGCCAAGTACGCGGAAGCGTTTCTCGAAGACACCGACAAACTCCGTCTGCAGCGCCCGGAGCATCTGGTAAAAGCCACCGACCACGTCAACGAAATGGTGGAAGCCATCCAGAAACTGGAGCAGCGCGGCTTCACCTATTTGAGTGACGGTTCGGTCTACTACCGCATCTCTAAATTTCCAGAATACGGCAAGCTTTCCCACAACGATTTTTCAGGCATCCGCGCCGGAGCCCGCGTCGATGTTGACGAATACGATAAAGCCGACGCCCGCGATTTCGTTCTTTGGAAAGCCAAGAAAGACGATGAACCCTCCTGGCAAACTCCCATCGGTGACGGCCGCCCCGGCTGGCACATCGAGTGTTCCGTGATGGCCATGAAGTATCTCGGCGAAACCCTCGACATCCACACCGGCGGCGTCGACCTCACCTTTCCTCATCACGAAAACGAAATCGCGCAAAGCGAAGCCATCACCGGGAAACCGTTCGCCCGCTTCTGGCTGCACGCCGAACACCTGAGCATCGAAGCGCAAAAAATGTCCAAATCGCTGGGCAATTTCTACACTCTCCGCGATTTGATCGGGATGGGTTACCCGCCCGAAGTGGTCCGCTATCTTTTGGAATCGGTCCCCTATCGCAAAAAGCTCAACTTCACCATGGACGGCCTGAAAGCCGCCGCGACGTCGATTGAACGTCTGCGCAATTACAAACTGCGTCTGGAAACGGATAAGTTCCCGGCCGGCACCAACGACAACTTGATCGAGCGCACACAAAAAGCCACGCAGGCTTTCGACGAAGCGCTGGATGACGATCTGAATACCGCCGAAGCGTTGGCCGCAGTCTTCGAGTACACTCGCGACACCAACACGGCCATGGATGCCGGCGAGTTCCTGACCGGCAACGCCATCAGCGCACTGGAATTCTTGCAGCACTTTGATTCCATCTTCGATGTTCTAAAACCCACCGCCCAAACCGGCGGCGTGAACGATGAAGAAGTGGAAGCCGAAATCGCCAAGCGCGACGCCGCGAAGAAATCGCGCGACTTCAAAATGGCGGATCAAATTCGTGCTCAGTTGGCTGAAAAGGGCGTCATCATTGAAGACACCAAGCAAGGAGTTCGCTGGAAACGGCAATAACAGTTGATGAAATTTGAAAGCAAAACCGTTCACGCAGGCGATCGTAAGAAAGCCAGCGGCGCAATACCGGTCACCACGCCGATCTACACTGCGTCGAGCTATTTTTACGAATCAATGGATCAATTGGACCGCGTTTTCGGGCGCGAAGAAGCTGGCCCATCTTATGCCCGCTATGACAATCCAACTTGCACTGCCCTGCAAAACTTGATCAACGAACTGGAAGGTGGCCACGGGACATTCGCCTGTTCCTCCGGCATGATGTCTCTGCACGTCGCCGTGCTGGCAGCGTTGGTCGACCGCCCCAAACGCGTTTTGGCGGGCCACGTGCTGTACGGCGCCACTACACACATGCTGCTTACCGTGTTCGGGGCACTCGGCGTCGAAACAACATTTGTCGACGTTTGTGATTTGGCCGCATTTCAGGCGGCGATCGACGAAGTGAAGCCCGGCGCGGTGGTGGTGGAAACCATCACCAATCCGCTACTACGTGTTTGCGCTCTTGATAAAGTCGCGGCCATCACCAAACAGGCTGGCGCCCAGTTGATCGTCGACAACACCTTCGCCTCACCCATGCTGATGCGGCCGCTGGAACTGGGCGCCAATATGGTGATCCATAGCACCACCAAGTACTTGTCGGGCCACGGTGATGTATTGGGCGGCGCCGTCATTTCGGATAAGGAAAATTTCGAAACGCTCACCTCGCTGGTCCGGACGCTGGGTCCCAACCTGGGTCCGTTTGAAGCCTACCTCACCATGCGTGGCATCAAAACGCTGGCGCTAAGGATGGAAAAACAATGCGCCAATGCCTGCAAACTGGCATCGTGGTTAGCGACACATCCAAGAATCGCCCGCGTATATTTTCCAGGCGATCCCGCTCATCCAGACAGCGCCACCATTCAGCGTTTGCTGCCGAAGAACACCTATGGCGCCATGCTGGCTTTTGATCTGAAGGACGCTGGACGCAAGGACGTTTTCGCGTTTATGGACCGCCTGCAAATGATCGTCCGTGCCACCTCCCTGGGCGATGTGCACACCATGATGCTCTATCCTGCCATGGCCTCACACCGTGATCTATCTCCGAAACATCGCGAACGTTTAGGCATTAATGACAGCCTCGTGCGCTTGTCAACCGGCATCGAAGCGATCGACGATATCATTGCCGATTTAGATCAAGCGTTGGCTGGGTAGCAGTCTCCCATCGCAGAATGAGACTGGAGAATACGGCGCAGGCTTGCATGAGACAAGACTGAGACAAGGCTCAAAAGACACGCCATGCTAGGCTAGGGAGAGTTTCCCTGTGAGCAAAAAGCCCTTGGCAAAACATAATGAGATAAAGGGGATCGTGCTCGCTGGCGGTTCCGGGACACGTCTCCACCCCATCACGCTCGCAGTGAGCAAACAACTACTTCCGGTTTACGATAAACCGATGATTTTTTACCCGATTTCCGTGTTAATGATGTCGGGCATCCGCGAAATTCTACTCATCTCTACGCCGGTGGACCTGCCGTTGTACCAACGTCTGCTCGGGGACGGCAAACGGCTTGGCATCTCCATCGAATTCGCCGTCCAGGAACGCCCGGCCGGACTGGCGGAGGCCTTTATCATCGGCCGAAAGTTTCTTAACGGAGGGCCGGCCTGCCTGGTATTGGGAGACAATATTTTCTTCGGCCATGGGCTGCGGGCAATATTGCGAAGTGCTGCCGAAAGTGCCAGTTCAGGCGGCGCGACCATTTTCGGCTATTGGGTCAAAGACCCCGAACGTTACGGGGTTGTAGAGTTCGATGCCACCAGCAAAGCGATCGGCATTCAGGAAAAGCCCACGCAACCACGCTCGTCCTACGCGGTGCCGGGTTTGTACTACTACGATCACACCGTCAGTGAACGCGCCGCGCTGATTCAGCCGTCCGCGCGTGGTGAATTAGAAATCACCGATCTGAACAACGCCTATCTGAACGACGGTGCGTTGCGCGTGGAACTCCTGGGGCGCGGTTTCGCGTGGCTCGATACCGGCACGCATGAGGCGCTCTTACAGGCTTCCAATTTTGTTCAAAGCATGGAAGAACGCCAGGGACTGAAAATCGGCTGCCTGGAAGAAGTAGCATTCGAGATGGGCTTTATTGACTCCGAGGCGCTGTGTGGGCTGGCGGAGAAATACAACAAGTCGGACTACCGCGAATACCTGTTGCGTCTGGCGCGCGAGGCGAAAGATCCGCTGCTGGCGCGGCTCAGGGACTAAAATCTATAAACAGTCCGCGACTGCCTTGCCTAGTTGAGTGGTGGTTGCGCTGCCGCCCAGGTCGGGAGTACGCGGACCTGTGGAAGTTACATGTTCGATGGCCCGCAAAATCGCGTCGTGCGCATCGGTGTAGCCAAGGTGGGCCAGCATCATCGCGCCGGACCAAATCTGTCCAATAGGATTGGCGATTCTCTTCCCCGCAATATCGGGCGCGGAGCCATGCACGGGCTCAAACAAGGACGGGAATTTACGTTCCGGGTTGATATTGCCAGAAGGCGCAATGCCGATGGTCCCCGTGCACGCTGGCCCCAGGTCCGAAAGAATATCGCCGAACAAATTGGACGCCACCACCACGTCGAACCAATGCGGGTTGCGCACGAAGTGGGCGGTCAAAATGTCGATGTGAAATTTGTCGACCTTGACGTCCGGGAAGTTCTTGGCCATTTCCACCACGCGCTCGTCCCAATAGGGCATGGAAATAAAGATGCCGTTTGATTTGGTGGCCGAGGTGAGATGCTTCTTGGGGCGGCGCTGGGCCAGTTCAAAAGCATATTTTAAAACGCGGTCGACGCCGAGGCGGCTGAAAACCGCTTCCTGCAAAACAATCTCGCGATCGGTTCCCGGGAAGATTTTGCCGCCCACCGACGAATATTCGCCTTCGGTGTTTTCGCGAACCACGTAGAAATCAATGTCACCCGGTTTGCGATTTGCCAGCGGCGATTCAATCCCCGGCATCAGGCGTGCGGGGCGCAAATTTATGTATTGATCAAATTCCCGCCGGAAAAGCAGCAGCGATCCCCACAGCGAAATGTGATCGGGCATCTTATCAGGCCAACCAACCGCGCCAAAGAAAATGGCGTCGTGGCCGCCAATCTGCGTCTTCCAGTCGTCGGGCAGCATCTTGCCATGTTTGGCGTAATAATCCCAACTGGAAAAATCGAAATGGTCGTAATGTAAATCGATTTTGAATTTGCGCGCGGCGGCCTCCAGCACGCGCAGACCTTCCGGTATCACTTCTTTGCCAACGCCATCGCCGGCGATCACTGCGATTCTGTGCTTCACAAAAAGAACCCCTCCGCTTCCTGGATCAATTGTTCCGGTACTTCTTCAGGAATGTAGTGGCCACATTCCAGGCCCGCGCCCGTTACCCGCGTGGCTACCTGCCGCCAGTCTTCCAACGGCTGAAAGCATCGTTCGATCACGCCATGCTTGCCCCACAGAACGCGCACGGGGCAATCCAGTTTGCGCTGTTCACTGCGATCTGCACGATCATGCTGCAGGTCAATAGTAGCCGCAGCACGATAGTCTTCACACATAGCGTGAACGCAGGCAGGATCGCTAAACGCACGGACGAATTCGGCCCATGCTTGGGGAGCGAACGGTTTCATGCCGGCGCTGCGCTTGCCCATGAATTCGAGCAGAAACTTTTCAGGATGCGCACTCAAAAGCATTTCGGGCAAAGGCGCGGGTTGAATCAGGAAGAACCAGTGCCAGTAGGCGCGGGCGAACTCATCCGTGGTTTGTTGGTACATCGCTAACGTGGGCGAGATGTCCAACAGCATCATGCGCTCGACGGCGTTGGGATGGTCCATCGCCAAACGATGCCCCACGCGGGCGCCGCGATCATGTCCTAGTAGCGAAAAACGTTCAAAGCCCAAATGCCGCATCAGTTCAACCTGATCCTGCGCCATTTGACGTTTACTATAAGCACCGCGATCCGGTGGTGATTCCGGTTTTCCGGAATCGCCATAGCCGCGCAAATCTGACGCGACCACGCTAAATCGCTTTGCCAGCGCCGGCGCCACTTTGTGCCAGATCGCTTTGCTTTGCGGAAAGCCGTGGAGCAAGAGCAAAGGCGGACCTTTGCCAGCGGCGACGAAAGAAATCATGACACCATTCAACTCGGCGACATCCTGCCGAAAACCTGGGAAAAGAGAATTCACGATCTTCCATCATGACATTCCGGCGTCGGTTCTGGGCCGCACACTTACGTGTGGCGGCTTGATGCAGCGGGTTGATTTGGGGGTTAGACTTTTCGAAGACAACCCGATGCTATAATCAACGGTCAAAACCATTATGCCGATCACCACTGAATTCGTCACTCTCCCGGTTGCCGACGGAACCACCATGCGCGCTTATGTCGCACGTCCAGAGACCAAGCCGAAAGGCGCACTGATGGTCTTTCAGGAAATTTTCGGAATCAATGCGCATATTCGCGATCTGACGGAGCGTTTCGCAAAGGAAGGCTACCTGGCCATTGCGCCGGAGCTGTTTCATCGCACCGGCGCGGGTTTCGAGAGCGGATATACGGATATGGCTCCGGGACGCGAACACGCGCAAGCGACTAATGACGAGGGGCTGGCGGCCGATATCCGCGCAACGCATGCGTGGTTGAAGAGTGCCGCTCCGGAGTTGAAGATCGCCTCGATAGGCTACTGCATGGGCGGACGCGTCGCCACACTGGCGGCGATGACCGTGCCGCTGGCCTGCAGCATTGCCTACTATGGCGGAGGCATCGCGCCGCATCCGTTCTACAAAGTGAATCTATTGGGACGGTTCAGCGAGATTCAGGCGCCGATTTTGTTTTTTTGGGGTGGCAAAGATCATTTCATTCCACCCGATGCCGTGCACGCCGTGACCACCGCGATGCGCGGGGCGACTAAGCCGTTTGCCAGCGTGGAATTTTCCGATGCCGATCACGGTTTCTTCTGCAACGAACGCGGGTCCTACAACGCGGATGCCGCAACGGAGGCCTGGCCGATGACGCTGGCGTATCTGGCGAATCACGCCGCCTGAAGCCTAAAACATCGGGATGTTAGAATGATCCGGAAGGCTTGCAGTAAACACTTATGGCAATTACCAAAGAATTCGTAAATCTCTCGGTTGACGATGGGACTTCGATGCGGGCCTATGTGGCTCGCCCCGAGGGCAAACCCAAAGCCGGGCTGATGGTGTTCCAGGAAATCTGGGGAGTCAACGCGCACATCCGCGACGTGACGGAGCGTTTTGCAGGCGAGGGTTATCTGGCCATCGCACCCGAGCTATTTCACCGTACCGGCGCAGGCTATGAAGGCGGCTACAGCGACATGAACGAAGGCATCGGCCATATGAGCAAGATGACCGATCCGGGTTGTGCCGCCGATATCCGCGCGGCCTTCGATTGGCTGCAGAATGCCAGCGCGGGTAAGAAGCTGGCCTCCGGCGCGGTCGGGTATTGCATGGGCGGACGCGCCGTTGCATTGGCGTCCATGACCGTGCCTCTGGCCTGTGGCGTTTCGTATTATGGCGGCGGCATCGCGCCCAGTCCATTCAATCCAGGATTGCTGGATCGCTTGAAAGAAGTGCAGGCACCATTGTTATTTTTCTGGGGCGGCCTGGACGGCTTCATCAAGCCCGAGCACGTCAAAATGGTGACCGACGGCATGCGCTCTGCCAACAAACCGTTTGCCAGTGTGGACTTTTCCGACGCCGACCACGGATTCTTTTGCAACGAACGCGCCAGCTACAACCCCAACGCGGCCACCTGTGCGTGGCCATTAACTCTGGCATACCTGAAGAATCACGCGCAGAAGAGCTAATTCTTTTCTGTCGCCATTTTGTCGTGACGCTCGGCAATGCCGGAAATCAGGCCGAAGAGTTTTTCGGACTCCGGCTGCTGCGCGGTAATCACCGTGCGTACCACGGCCCACGGAATCATAATTTCCAGGCTCTCGCCTTCCTGTGGCGCAATCCAGATACCCACGCCGTGGCGATCTTCCACCATGGTTCCGCTGATGGCGAAACCGCCCGAGTTCTCGGCCGCTTCAACGATCTTCTCCCAGCCAGCCTGCCTGGATGCCCGGTTGGAGACCAAAACGCCGGCTTCTTCTAGGAGATGCAGCATTCCTTCGGACTCAATAAACACTTTGTCTACCCAGACAAGTACGTGACGTTTTGGTTGATCTGACATAAGAATGGCGGCGCGGCCCTCCCCATCGTAACTTAGT
Organism: Terriglobia bacterium; assembly: GCA_025350105.1. Taxonomy (GTDB): domain Bacteria; phylum Acidobacteriota; class Terriglobia; order Bryobacterales; family Bryobacteraceae; genus Palsa-187. The sequence continues at coordinate 10,912 of JANXYJ010000114.1, forward strand.
CGGGTCCAATCTAATGTTGTGTCGTTTGTTGTGTCGTTTGTTGTGTAGTTTGTTGTGTTGTTGGTCCGCACTGCAGACTGGTAGCCGCCTCGTCAGGATGGGATACTATTAGGTACGCAAAATGGATCTGGATCAGCTCCACACGTTTCTCGAGATTGTCCGGCTGAAGAGTTTCTCGAAGGCAGCGCTGTCTTGTTATCGAACGCAGCCCGCCGTCAGCGCACAAGTGCGTCAATTGGAACAGGAGATGAATGCTCCGCTGTTTGAGCGTTTAGGCACCAAGATCGCCCTCACCGCGGCGGGGCATATCTTTGCCGAATACTCCGAACAGATTCTGGAATTGCGGCGTCGCGCGCAGGACACCATTAATGAGCTGGAGCGCGTACCCAGAGGCGAATTGGTGATTGCGGCCAATGAGGCCACCTGTATCTACGTTCTTCCGCGCGTGTTCTCGGACTTCAAGAAGCGCTTTCCCAACGTGCAGATTCTGGTGGACCGCTCCTATGGCTCGCATGTCGTCGAGGCTGTGCTGGAAAATCAGGCCGACTTCGGCATCACCCAATTGCCGGTCGCCGAAAAACGGCTACAGGTTGCCAAGATTCACGCCGATGAGATCAAAGCGTTGATTCCACCACAACATAGATTAGCCGGCAAAGACCAGATCCTGCCCGCGGATTTGGCGGGAGAACCTTTGCTCCTGCCCAAGGAAGGGACCACTCGCAGCCGTTTGAACGCCTGGCTGGAGCCGGTGGAGGAACAAATCAGCATTTCGATGGAACTGGACTCCACTGAAATGATTAAGCGCTTTGTGATGGCCGAACTGGGCATTGGCTTTGTGGCAGCAGCGCATTGCAAGGAAGAAGTGGAAGCGCGGCAATTGGTGGCCCGGCCGCTGGGGCCGGAATCGATGGTGCGGCAGATCGGCCTGATTTATCGCAAGGATAAGGCTCTCTCAAAGGCCGCATTAGGCTTCATTGAATCCACCATGAACCATTCGGTGGGCGAAGTGGGCAGAGTCTCCAAGAACCCGCCGGGCAAAACGGTACTCAACTCCCCCGCAAGCCCGGGCACAGGTTCAACGACCAGCCCAAGCAATGCTCCGGTGGCAAAAATTAGTGCAAGGGAAGGCTAAGCATATGCAACGGTTGACGGTAAAAACATCCACGATCATGGTGTCCAAGGGCAACCGGACGCACATTTTTCATTCTGAGCGGGAAGTGCCGCCTACTTTGCGCCGCGAACTCGAAGAATCCACCAATAGCTTTAACTCGGCGACGATACTGATCGCAGACCGCCGGGGTAAGGAAGAAATCATGAAAGCGCTGAACGGAATGCCACCCAGCTTGCGCAATCGCCTGGCAATTTCGCTCACACCTCCACAAAGCCTTCGGCCGCTTTCCTCGATTGCCAAAGCCAGATTCTTTCTCCGCCACCATTGGCTGGAGATCTGTCTTCCCATCGCCGTGGGCGCGGTGGTCTGGTTGGCCTTTCAATATTAGGGCTTTGCTCCTCGATCTGGGCAGCTAAGACCGTGACCTTTCTCGCCGATATGCATTGGCGTGGAACACAGGAAAGAGCACAGTAAAGAACAGCGGAAAGAGCAACGGATTACCCTCCCCGGGCCAGCCAAACTGCGGCTTCTGGATGCCATCGGAACCAAACGGCTGGACGGATCCTTGGACGTGCGTATTCTGGATGTTTCCGGTTCCGGCATGCGGTTGCGGCTTCCCCGCCCGCTCCCTTGTGGAACTCTGGTTGAAGTGGACGCTGGTGAAACGCTGTCGTTCGGCGAAGTATGCCGTTGTGAACCCGAACAATCCGCCACGCCGGAGATCCCCCACGCCACCTACAACGTGGGTATTCAGGTGAAACACACGCTAGCCTCGCTCGGCGAACTGGAGCGCTTCAGCCGGCTGCTGGACGAATATTCAGGGAGCCGAAGAGAACAGTTTGTGCCTGCCAAATCAATGCCTGCCGAATCAGTGCAAAAATGAAGAGGTGCAAGCAGAGCGAGTGGTCATTTTTGGTAGCGCTGGCCAGTTAGGGACCGAACTCAAAACCGAGTTGACCAAACGCGGCTATGAGGTGAAGGGATTCGAACGGACCCAACTGGATATCACCAGCCAGACGCAAGTGGAAAAGTGCCTTACCGAATTTGACCCGGCGATAGTCCTGAACGCCGCCGCCTACAATCAGGTGGATGTGGCCGAGCAGGAACCGCTGGCTGCCTTTCAGGTGAATGCCTTGGCGGTGCGCAATCTGGCGCTGGCCTGCCGCCAAGTGGATGCGCGGCTGGTCCACTTCTCCACCGACTATGTTTTCGACGGACTTGCCGGGCGCGCCTACACCGAACAAGATACGCCGCATCCGTTGAGCGCCTACGCAGTCTCCAAACTGGCGGGTGAGCACTACGCGCAGGCGTATTTGGATCGGGCCCTGATCATCCGGACTTCAGGAGTTTATGGACCGGCAGGAGTGGGAACGGCCCGCGGCAATTTCGTCGAGCTGATGCTCCGCTTGGCTGGCAATGGCCAGCCCATTCGCGTTGTCGAGGATATGGTGGCTTCCCCAACCTACGCTCCGGCTTTGGCATCCAGAACCGCCGATCTGGTGGAGCGCAATGCCAGCGGGTTATTCCACATCGCAGCGGGCACGGCGATTTCCTGGTATAGCTGGGCCGCCAAAATCTTCGCCGCCGCCGGTGTAAACCCGCCACTGAAGCCCACCAACGAACGCGAATTCCGCACCGCCGCACGCCGGCCTAAATATTCGGCCTTGTCCAACGCAAAAATGGAATCGCTGGGACTTGATCCCATGCCGACGCTGGATCAAGCCATCGGCTTGTACATGCTGGCACGGGCGCGAAAGACGGCGAAGTTGTAGGACTGCTTTCATGGCTGCAGGCGCCTTGGCGCTGAATTTGCGTTCATAGTTTTAGTGTTAATGGTGGTGCGCCGCGCCATCAGGAAGCGCCGCAGCCATCTCTAGAACGCCGGTTCATCCTCGCGAAGCCAGGGCAAAAGGCGCTGCTCTGGTCCTTCAACGAGCCGGGTACCAGTCTTTTGCTGCCTGTGGCGTTACTTGCGATCTATAGTGTACCGGCGCCCTGGCCGATAGTCTGCCTAACGAAATGGGCTTTTCCGATCAACAATTTAGCAAGTTCGCATCCCTTTTTGTGGTGCTTTGGATTGGTCTTCAGCTTTGTGCGCGACGTCTTGTCCACGACGCTCCAACGCGCCTGCTGAGAGGACAAACAAGCCCTCTCGCAGAAGTTCCGACTGTTCTGAGTGGGATTGGATTTGGCCTTTTGATTTGTGGCCCGGCATTTAGCTCGCGAGTTGGCACGCTTGGGGGCGCGTTGATGGTTGCACTTGCACTGTTTCTCGAAGCCCGGCGGCTGAAGCCGATGCAGGTCATTCGAGGCGACTTTTATGATGGGGTGGGAGTTGTCCGACGCCGAGCCGGAATCGGTCGGGCACTTTTAGTTTTTCTTGTTCCCGAGGGAACACGTGTCGGGTTCAGAGAAACTAACCGTGAAACGCCGATCATCTGCATGCCGAAAGGGCTGATCAGTCAATCCAGCAAGAGTGAGATCAACGCACTGGTAGCGATGCAATTGCCGTTCGAAGAGAGTGCTCGATCGCTTCGGGCGATTCGATTTGCAAACTTTGCCGGAGCTGGCGTGATAGCGCTGGGAGTCCCAGCCACAGGCCTGCCCCCGCTCGGGAAGGCGGCCATAGTTGTACTAACTTTCGTTGTGGGAACGATTCTTCTCGGAGTTGCAACTAGGCGTTATAAGTCGCGCAGGCACACCAGTGCCCTCTCGGTTTCCGATAACGCCGAGACATATGTTCGGGCACTTGCGAGGCTGTGGGCCTATTCGCACGTTCCTCTGAATCGAGAGTTCTCGTCGTTGGCGAAGGAGGCCGGTCTGACG
>JANXYJ010000117.1 GCA_025350105.1 Terriglobia bacterium
TCTGTATTGGACAACTCTCAGTGACCACAGTGACTTAGGTGCTTATTTGAAGTAGATGTCTCGAATTGGGTCGATGCTGGGGTAGACAGTACCCTTGCCGTCAGGCCCTTTGATAAACCTTTTCGCATTGCGGTTGCCGCAGCCACGTTGACATTGTACCAAGTCCGTTGTCACTGTGGTCACTGAGAGTTGTCCAATACAGAATGATACTGAACGGGAGACTTGATTCCAATACCAAGATGAGCCTGAAAACCGGGAAGCTGTGGATGGATGCAGCTACGCATGGTGTGTTGCCAAATGCAACGCAGAGCTTCACGTTAACGGTTCACCAATCCCGGTTTAACCAAACGTGCGGTTCCGGTCTCCGGTAGCGGCGAGCCAAGGACAGGTGTGAGAACGAGCGCTTTCTCATCGGAATTGCAGCGTGACGGATTGGGCGTCACAAAGGCAAAGTAGTCCACCAACCCATTCAATGAGCTTGCCGGCGTGCTATCATGGATCGAGTAGAAGGTTCCCTCCGCAGTCTGGTTTGTAGCTTTCCTCCCCGTATTTGTATACGAAGTTGACGTTGGCACAGGCCAACACCCCCTAAACCTTTTGATGAATCAATTCTCTGAACTACCTCTCTGTTCTGCGTTGCAGAGCAATTTGACAAGGCACCTGTTCGTCCTACCGACGCCGGTGCAGGCGCAATCGATTCCCGCGGCTTTGGAAGGCCGCGATGTGGTCGCTACCGCGCAGACCGGAACGGGCAAGACGCTTGCTTTCGTTCTTCCAATTTTGCAGAAGTTACAACACCAAACCGAATATAAGGGCGTTCGCGCACTCGTGCTGACGCCTACTCGTGAACTGGCCATCCAGATTCAGGAAGTAGTCACGCGTCTGAACAGCGGCATCGGCGTGCGCTCCGCGGTGGTAGTCGGTGGACTTAGCGAATCCACGCAACTCCAAGCCATTCGCCGTGGTGCGCAGTTGGTGATTGCCACGCCTGGCCGTTTGTGCGACTTTCTGGATCGCAAATTAGTAGACCTGCGCGGCGTGGAAATGCTGATTCTGGACGAAGCCGACCGCATGTTGGATATGGGCTTTCTGCCCGCGCTCAGCCTGATTCTGAAAACCATGCCAGCCACGCGGCAGACACTGTTCTTTTCTGCGACCATCGAAAAGTCGGTGGCCCATTTGATCGAAAAGCACGTTAAAAATCCCGTGCGCGTTTCGATCGGTGCAACCACCAAGCCCGCCGAAGATGTCGATTTGCATCTCTACGAAGTGGACCAGGATCTGAAGCTGGCCCTGTTGCGTAAGCTGTTGGATGACGAAACCGGGTCGTTCCTGGTATTCGCACGCACCAAGCACGGCACCGACAAACTGGCCAAGAAACTGGCAACCCATGGGGTTGACGCCGCACGCATTCACGGCGACCGCACTCAGAACCAGCGCAATCAGGCTTTGCACGGTTTCAAGAAGGGCGACTATCGCGTTTTGGTCGCTACCGACGTTGCCGCCCGCGGCATTCACGTCGACGGCATCGCGCACGTAGTTAACTATGACCTTCCGCAAGTACCGGAAGACTTCATTCACCGTGTGGGACGCACCGGCCGCGCTGGGGCCAAGGGAACTGCGTCAACTTTCAGCACTCGCGCCGAACGGGGCGAAATTCGCAAAATCGAAAGCCTGCTGAAAATGCGGCTGACCCAGCGCGAAGTGGCCAAAGATTTAAAGCGGGAAGAAAAAGGCGCAGGCGGTGCGGAACCGGCGCATGTTCGATCAGCCAAGCCGGATCACAAGCAGGATCACAAACAACAGGCCGGCCCGTTCGCCAAGCATCACACCAAGCAATTTCCGCGCAACGATTCCAAGCGCGGACCCAAACCCCAGCGCCGCGCCGCTTGGGGACGATAGCCCCTTACGATGATCTAGAACGGGTTAGAAAACGGGCCTGCTGTTCGCTACCAGCGAACGACAGGCCCGCAGTCTTTGTCGGCGCCGGCGCAGCCAGTAGTGAAACAGCTTTGAATCGCATAAGCTAGAAACGTGTCACCAATATCTTTAAGGAGAAACAGGATGAAGCTACTTGGACTGGTTCTTTTCGCGGGGCTGATGGCGTGCCCGATGTTGGCCGCCGACGCGGTGGATGGTAAGTGGGAATGCGGCGTGAAGGGCCCGGATGGTGTAGTGCGGCCTCTGGTTGCGACCCTAAAATCGGACGGCATGACACTGACCGGAACGGTGAACGGCATAAACGGACAAGCCGATATTGAAATCTTCGAAGCGATGAACCATGGGGAAGAAGTGATGTGGTCGTCGAAGAGAAAAATTCAGAACGACACAGTGCAGTTCGACTATCGCGGGGCCATCAATGGGGACGAGATGAAGATCAGCATCACCCGGGCGGATGGCAAGGGCGAGCCCATGAGTTGCGTCGCTAAGAAAAAGAAATAGCTATTTCAACCGCAGCGTTTTGATCAGCCACACCTGGCGATCCGCGGAGGCCTGATCGTTCAAACCGTGGCCCGCTTCATACCATAAGATCTGCTTGGGGCCGTGCGCGGCGGCGTGCAGGGCCTCTGCTTTTTCGCGGGGAACGTAGAAGTCTCTGTTGGCGAATTGGAGCAGCACAGGCGTGAGGCCCAGTTGCGGCAGATACCGGATGGGATCGAGTGGGGCGAGGCGATCGATGACGCGCTGACGCTGGTCCGGCGTCAGTTGGCGCTGATTATAGAGAAACCAATCGCTGAAGCTGGGGGCGAAGGCTTGCAGTGCCACGGCTGCGGGTTTAACACCGGCCGCAGCCGCAAGAATCCCGTACATGGCGCCGAAATCATGGCCGACGAGGGCGATGCGTTGGGAGTCGACCCCAGGTTGCGCCCGCAATAGGTCCAGCGCGCGCCGTAACTCTTTCACTTCGGCGATGGAATTTTCGTAGTCGCGGCTGACGTCGCGCTGGTCGTACCATTTGGGATCCGACCATGGCGTGGCCACTAACAGAGACGTGAGCCCGTGATGCGCCAACGCGATGGCTTCCTGCAAAAACTGTTTGCGGTTGGAGAGCGGCGATTCGGATTCATACCAGTGCAGGAATAGCGCTGCAACAGATTTGCCCTGGAGGGCAGAGTGGACAAGATAGGCTTCGGTACGGGTGCCTGCGAGATTGGCAAAAGACATGTCGTCAACGCGGATGCCATCACGGGTTTCGGTTCCAGTGATACGGATGTCGAAGGGCTTGCTGCGGCTGTAGTCGAAGGCGGGCGGTTGGGCGAAAGCGAAGAACGAAAGCGCGGAAAAGAAGACCAGCCTCATGACTCAAACTCTGCAAGAAGCAATGGGAGGAGGGGATCGTCAAAATCCGCCGGCGCCACGAAATCGCCGGCCGCAGTCCCCAATTTCGGCGCTATTGGTTTTCCCGATTCGACTTTACGGGGTTCGACGACAACAATTTTCTCGGCTTTCGCCACGCGCTGGACCAGCCTGACGAAGTTGGCCTGAGCGTCGCGCGTGCTCGCATGCATGTGACTATTATCGGCCACACTGTTTCATTTTGCTCGTACGGTTCCCTGCTCCTAACTAGACATGGTCCCAAGCAGACATGCGAAGATAGACAAATTGCGCAACTCTCCTCTTTTACCCATTTTTCTGATCGTGGCTGTGGATGTTCTGGGCCTCACGATCATGATTCCGCTGCTGCCGTTTTACGCCGAAAAGTTGGGGGCCAGCCCCACCCAGGTTGGCTGGCTGGTGGGCGTTTATGCCTTGTGCCAGTTGTTCTCCGGCCCTTTGCTGGGCAGGCTTTCGGATCGCACGGGACGCAAGCCGTTGCTGATTGTCAGCCAGATTGGCACGTTGATTGGGTTTCTGATTACCGCGTGGGCTCCAGTCCTGTGGCTGGTGTTTCTGGGGCGCATCATTGACGGCATTACGGCGGGGAATTTGTCGCTGGCGCAGGCTTACATTTCCGATGTGACCAAGAAGGAAGACCGCGCCAAGTCGTTCGGCGTGATTGGGATTGCGTTTGGACTGGGCTTTCTGATTGGGCCGGCTATTTCGGGGATTCTGGCGAAGTTCGACTATCGGTATCCGATTTACGCGGCGGCGCTGATGTCGTTCTGTTCAATTGTGGCGACAACGTTTTTGCTGCCGTCGGTAAAGCCGGCCGCGGCGAAAGATACCGGTCCTGGCGGGCGGCGATTGTCACTGGTGCAGTGGAGCGAATATGGGCGCTTCTTTCAACAAGCCGATTTGAAGGAATTGTTATGGCAGTTCATGGCGTTCACGCTTTCCTTCTCTATGTTTGTCACGGCGCTGCCCCTGTTCCTGGAGCGGCGGTTGACGTGGAACGCGAAACCGTTTGGGCCGGAACAGACCGGGTATGCGTGGGCCTATGTAGGATTCATGGGCATTCTGTTGCAGGGGCCGGCGCTGGGAAGACTGGTCAAGCGTTACGGCGAGAGCGCACTGAATAAAACAGGATTCATCGCCTATGTTGTGGGCTACGGAATGCTGGCGTTCTGCCATTCGGTGCCGGTTTTGATTGTCACAATGACATGCCTGGTCTTGGGCGGGTTGGTGCGGCCCACCCTGACCAGCATGATCACCCACGTCACCAGGGAAGATGAACGAGGCGTGGTGCTGGGGCTGACGCAATCGCTGAATTCGGTTTCGCAGATTGTGGGACCGCCGATTGCGGGCCTGCTGATTCAGTTTGGCCTGCTGAGCACCTGGGGATTGGTAATTGCGGGTATTTCGTTGGTAGGCTTGCTGATCGCCAGCCGTGAAACTGCAGCGCAATAGCGCAGCGGACTCTTCGCAGACCCTCTACAATTGAGGTGTGTCCGAAGCCACCAACGCCTACGTCGAAAGCAATCAGACCCGGTTCCTGGAAGAGCTGAAAGAGTTCCTGCGCATTCCCAGCGTCAGCACCTTGCCCGAACATTTCCCCGATGTCCATCGCGCCGCGCAGTTCGTCGGGGATCACATGAAATCGGCGGGCCTGGAAAATATCGAAATCGTCGCCACCGAAAAACATCCGCTGGTTTACGCCGACTGGCTCCATGCGCCCGGCAAACCCACGGTGCTGTGTTACGGGCACTACGACGTCCAGCCACCCGATCCACTGAACGAATGGATCACGCCTCCGTTTGAACCAACCTTGCGCAACGGCAATATCTACGCCCGCGGCTCCGCTGATGACAAAGGCCAGATGTATATGCAAATCAAGGCCGTGGAGGCTCTGCTGGCGGTCAACAAGACGCTGCCCGTCAATCTCAAATTCCTCATCGAAGGCGAAGAGGAAGTGGGCAGCGAATCCGTCGCCAAGTTCGTTGCGGAAAGTCCTGCCAAGCTGAAGGCCGACGTCGCGCTGGTTTCGGACACTGAGCTGTTCGCCGAAGGCCTGCCCACGTTGTGCGTCGGTCTGCGCGGTCTCATCTACACCGAAATCGAAGCCCGCGGCCCCTCGCGCGATCTGCACAGCGGCATGTATGGCGGCGCGGCACCCAATGCGGTGTTCGGGCTGGTGGAATTGCTGGCAAAGTTGAAAGACAAGAACGGTGTCATCCAAATTCCCGGCATGTATGACGATGTGACGCCTCCCACTGCGGCGGAACAGCACAGCTGGGCAACTCTTCCCTTCGACGAAGCCGATTTCCTCAAGAACGAAGTGGGGTCGAAATGTTTGACGGGTGAGCTGGGACGCACGGTGTTGGAACGCACCTGGGCACGGCCCACGCTGGAGGTTCACGGTATTGCCGGCGGCTTCACCGGCGCGGGCGCGAAGACGGTGATACCAGCGAAAGCAACGGCGAAGGTGAGCATGCGAATGGTGCCCGATCAGGATCCCGATAAGATCATCGCGGCCTACAAGAAGTTTGTCGCCGACAACACGCCGGCTGGCATCCAAACTGAAGTTCGCATCTTGAGTGCCGGTCCGGCAATCTCGGTGAATCCGGAACATCATGCCATTGAAGTAGCGGCGCAAGCATTCAGCGACATTCTGGGTAAGGAAACGGTGTTCATCCGCAGCGGCGGATCGATCCCGATTGTTGGCGATTTCGCCAAATATTTGGGCATTCCCACCATTCTGATGGGCTTCGGCCTGCCCGACGACGGCTTGCATTCACCCAACGAAAAGTACAAACTGGCCAACTACTACGCGGGGATCAAGACGATTGCCCACTTCTTTGAAAAATACGGGGCTTAAGCCGGACGAGAATCGGTCTCCCGAGCCGGCGAAAAATACGGGATCTGGACCCGAAGCCGATCAAGTCAATCCGCGCGGGCAATCGGATAGCGTGGTGCGCTCGGCGGGGATCGTGTCGCTTGCCGTATTGATGAGCCGCGTCACGGGTCTGTTCCGCGAAGGCCTGATGGCGCGTCTGTTCGGCGCCGGCCTGATGTACGACGCCTTCATGCTGGGCTTCCGCATCCCCAATCTGACGAGGGATCTGTTCGCGGAAGGCGCGCTATCCAGTGCCTTCGTTCCCACCTTCACTGACTACCTGGGCAATCGCGGGAAAGAAGAAGCCGCGCGCCTGGTGAATCTGGTGGCCACGGCGCTGATCATCATTGTGGGCAGCATGTGTACGCTGGGAGTGATCTTCGCGCCGCAACTGGTGCATCTGCTGGCACCGGGCTTTTCGGCGGTCCCCGGTAAATTCGAACTGGCCGTCCGGATGACGCGCATCATGTTCCCGTTTCTGCTGCTGGTGGCACTGGCCGCGCAGGTGATGGGGGTCCTGAATGCATCCAATAAATTCGGTGTGCCGGCTATGGCGTCTACGTTTTTCAACATCGGCAGCGTAGGTTTCGGCATATTGCTGGGAATCGTTTTCGGCCCCGCTTTGCAACTCAGCCGGATTGAAGGGATGGCGTTCGGCGTCGTCCTTGGCGGTGCGCTCCAGTTGATCTGGCAACTGCCAACCATGTATTCGCTCGGCTACCGCTTCCGGGTGGCCTTCGATTGGCAGCACCCCGGTCTTCGGCGTATTTTCTTTTTGATGGTCCCAGCGATCCTGGGCAATGCTGCTGTGCAGATCAACGTCATGGTGAACACCAACTTCGCATCCGCTGTATACGATCCCCAGCGCGGCTTCGACGGCCCGGTGAGCTGGCTGGGTTACGCCTTCCGCTTCATGCAACTGCCGCTGGGGCTTTTCGGCGTGGCGATTGGCTCGGCGACTTTACCGTCGATTTCACGCAGCGCCGCGGCCGGCAATATGGATGAGTTTCGCCGCACGCTGTCGAAATCCTTGGCCATGGTCTTTCTGCTCACCGTTCCTTCGTCGGTCGGGTTAATCGTGCTGGGCCGCGCGATCATCGGGTCGATTTATCAGGGCGGGCGTTTTCATCTTTACGACACCGAGCAAACGGCGATCGCGCTTTCCTGTTACGCCATCGGACTGGCTGGCTACGCGGCGTTGAAAGTCTTGAACCCGGCCTTCTACGCGCTGGGTGATGCCCGCACGCCCATGCTGGTGAGTCTGGCTTCCATCCTGATCAACTTTGCCACCGCTGGCGCCATGGTCCGTCTGCTGGGCCTGCGGCACGCGGGCTTGGCGGTATCCACTTCAGCCGTCGCGCTCTTCGGTTTCTTCGTGCTGTTCGAGGTCCTGCGCCGGAGAATTGGCGGAATTTACGGAAGAGACTTGTTTGCCGCAGTTACCAGAGTGTTGTTGGCCTCGATCGTAATGGGCGGGGCCACGTGGGTCTCCAACCGTGCCGTAACGAATTGGCTGGGTACTTCCCAGTTGGCTGACCTGGTAAATCTTTCCATATCGATCCCGCTTGCGTTGGTGGTATTCTACGGAGCTTGCTGGCTTTTGGGAATTCACGAACTGGGGATGGCGGTGCGGGCGTTTGCGGCTCCCATTCAGCGCCGCTTATCCAGGCGTGGCGCAAGTCGTTAAGCAGCAAGGCAACTGGTTGCGCTGGGTGGTGGCGAAGATCGCGTGGGGAGATGGCTTAAAATCGGGCTCTAATGCCCGTACCTGAACCCACCGATGGCATAAGCAAGGATTGGGCCCCCAGATTGCTAGGGATTGCAGATAATGCTTGCAATCTGACGCGCTGAGTCTTTGCTAGGAGATCTATACCGTGAACACGCAATTTATCCGGGTTTTCGTGGCGGCAGTACTTGTACCATGTGCCTGGGCGCAAACGCCAGCCGGCACAGTAAGCAGTAAAGCCCTCACGGAACCGTTCTTGGCGCCGGAAGCCCTGGTCAAGCGCGCTAGCAAGTTTATGGATGCGGGCAACTACCGTTATGCTGTCGGCGATTTGAACCGCGCCCTCCGGGCCGATCCTACCAACGCAAAGGCGCTTGCGTTGCGCGGCACGTCCTGGGCCAAACTTCAGGAAACCGACAAAGCGCTGGCGGACCTGGATCACGCCATTCAAATTTCCCCGGCTGACCCGGATTTGTATGCGGCTCGCGCTGAAGCGCGCGAAGTTGCTGGAAAGCTAACCGAATCCAAAGTGGATCGCGAAGCAGCGGAGCGCTTGCGCAGCGGGGGAAACGCGATCAGCACGGCCACACCGGAACCTCCGCAAATGGCGTCGGCCGCGCCGGTTGCTGCCGGCATGACCGCTGGAATCACTGCCGCGATTATTGAAGGGGATCCGATCGTCTCCGCGCCGGCGGTCCGGAGTTCCAACCCACCTGAACCTGTACCTGCTGAGCGAAAGCAATCCCAGGTAACGGATGTCAAGCAGGACGTCAACCAGATAGAAGTAAAATCGCCGGTCACTCGGCATCCAACCAATCCCGCCGGCGAGCAAGCTGCCGAATCGGCAGCTGCGCACAATCAGCGCGCCCGCATGTTGATTGGCCAAAACAAATTCGCGGAAGCCATCGCAGAATTGAACGCAGCGGTGAGCCTTGAGGCTTCCGGCGCCATTCACTACAACACGCGTGGCTACGCCTATTTGCTGATGCATGACGCCAAGCACGCGCTGGCGGATTTGGATCAGGCGATCAAACTCAACCCGAACTACGTGAATGCCTACACTAACCGCAGTGCTGCGCGGAAGCTGGCCGGCGACAGTGCGGGCAGCGCGGCGGATGCGGCGAAAGCACGGGAACTCGCCGCGCGGTAGCCCGCTCCGCTAGACGGCCAACAGCGTCCCCATCTCCGCCGCCGCCGTTCGCCTACCCACAAAGAACGAACCGAACTTGGCATACACGGCGCTCACTTCGTCAAAGCGCATTTCATAGATCAATTGCTTGAACACGGTCGGCTCTTCGGCAAACAGATCCACGCCCCACTCCCAATCGTCCAAGCCAATCGAGCCTGAAATAATCTGCTTCACTTTGCCTGCATAGCGCCTGCCAATTTCCCCATGGTCGGCCATCATGCGCTGGCGTTCGGCCAACGGAACCAGATACCAGTTCTTGTGTTCACCGCGCAGCCGATCCATCGGATAGAAACAGCAGTAGGGATGCGGCGGAATTTCGGGAAACAGCCTGGGTTGCATCGCCGTTCGCTGGCGTTCCAGCGTTTCCTGGATTTCCTTGTCCCAGTCGGGCGTGTGCGGTTCCATCGAACGCTCCGCCAAGCTTCCGTAAACCTTCATAGTCGATTCATACAACCCCAGTTCCACCACCGACAAGTAGGAATGCGACAACTCCAGATAATCCCACAGCGCCAGCTTCTGTAAATCGCGCTCCACTTTACCCAGCCCGTCCAGATTGTCGCGGAAATGAACCAGCATCAAGTCGCCTTTGTGCCCAAGTAGCGAAAATAGTGCGCTTTTGCCTGTCTCAATTGCAATGAGCACAGGCAGGGCGGCCGCCAATATCTCACCTCGCCGGGCCGTGGGCAGCGCACGCCATTCCAGCCACCTTACTTTCAACATCTGGTGCAAAATCGCGGAGCCCTCCAGCGTGAGCGGGTTGGGCGGAAAGTTGTCAAAGTGGTGCATAAATTAAAGCTTCGCACGAAGCGCATGCTAGAATGGAATTCCATGCATCCAGACGCGCATCTGGTCAGCCACCTCCAGTCATTGGACCAGCAAGCCGCGGCTCTAGAAAAAGAGATCGCTACTCTACCGATTCATATCGCCAGCATCGAGAAGACTCTTGAGTCTCATTTGCGGCGGCTGGAAGCGGACAGGGCCGCGCTCTTGGCCAATCAAAGAGACCGCAAGAAGCTGGAAGGCGATATCCAGACCAACGAACAGAAACTGAGTAAGCTCCGCGAACAAATGGCGGGGGCTAAAAATAACGAGCAATATAAGGCCTTTCAGCATGAAATCGCCTACGCTCAAGGCGAAACCCGCAAGGCTGAAGATCGCATTCTAGAGCTGATGACCGCTTCGGAACCCCTGGAAGCCGCCGTCAAAAAAGCCGAAGCCGAACTGAAAGAAGAAAAGAAATCGGTGGAGGTTGAGTCGAAGTCCGCGCGGGAACGCACCGCGCTTGACGAAGCCAAGCTCAAGGAAATCCGGGTCCAACGCGCAGAGGCTGCCGCCAAGCTCAAACCCGCTGTCCTGTCCACCTACGAGCGCATTCGCAAAAAATGGAAAGGCGTCTCCATCGCCGAAGGAACCACCGGCCGCTGCGGCGCATGCATGATTGTTCTCCGCCCGCAATTCTTCCAGGACCTGCGCCGCGGCGAAGCACTGCTCACCTGCGAAAGTTGCGGACGTTTTCTGTTCTACAACCCCGCCGTGCTGGCCACTGAATCCGGCACGCGGGTCAGCATGAGCTAAATCGCTTCCTGTGAACTCCGGCTTTATTTGCGGATCAGAAAGAAGTTGCCGCGCGTAATCTTATTGGGCTTGGCGTCTTTGGAATTCGCAGGGGCACCGCCCGCCGGTGTATCAGTGACAAAGCTGATCTCCAGCAGGTTGAAAGTTGTGGCGGGGATCAATTCGAGTGTGCCCTTGGCGCCGTCGCTGGTGACGAAGGGGAAAGATTGGGTCCGAGCGGCCTGGTAGTCACCTTCAAAAGTAAACTCCACGATGGGATCCAGTGTTACCCCCGGAGGCACGCGGAACTTCGTGCGGAATCTTCCCGTAACGTGTCCGTTGTCGGAGTGCATTTCGAGATCCACTGATTCCGGATGCGCTCCATGATAGTGTTCGCCGATGGTGGGATAAACCCAGTTGCCCGCATAACGCGTCACCGGGGCATTCGCGGCCGCGGTGGAGCGAATAGGACCGGAGGCGACCGCTTCGGCATGAACTGTATCAGGATGAACTGTATCAGGATGATCAGTGGGGTGCTCGGTCACTGAATTTACTGCCGGTGGAGTTAGTGTTGGTGGAGTCACTAATGTTGGGGCAGCGGCGGGCGTCGCGGTGGACGTTTTCCCGGCCAATACCGCGGATAATTTTTCTCTGGGTTGCGCGGCAGGTTGAGTGGCAAGCTGAGCGGCAACCGGTTTACTGCTGGTCGATTCGACGGGTTGCAACAGCGGCGGCACTGGAGTTGGTGCCGCAACGGCTGTTGACGTTGCAGTTTCACGAACGGACGGCTGCACGGAGTTCAAAGCATTGCTGACAAGATCAGACGGTTCCGGACGCGGCTCAGCGGGACGCGGCCGAATTGCAGGCGAACGCACACCGCTTATGTTGGTGGCGCTGGCACCGGCGGCAAGCGCGCGGTAGTAACTGGCCCAGGCTTCGCCAAGTGTTCCAGACTCCGCGCCTTCCTGGGTGACCTCGGCTAGCAAATCAACGTAGTCTTCGAGAGCGTGCGCATTGGAGGTAGCGGGCGGCAAGGTTGGCGAAGCATACGGGAGTTCCTTCAATGCCGTTAACGCGGCGCGTTCTCGTTCCAGCGCGTGGCGGAACTCCAACAGCCCCGCATCCGGGTTCTTGGGAATGGCACTCAAATTGGACGTGATGGCGTTGAGTTGCGCTTGAATATTCACGCCTGCCAGGACCGCCGCTGGTGCAGCCTCGGCTTTGTCAAAGGTTACAGCCGCGGTGGGCTCCATACCCTTTGCGGCAGCGCGCATTTCGGCGGCCAGCGCATCGTAATAGGCTTTCCGTTCGGCGAAGTATTTTGCAGCTTCGGCGGCAACGCGCTCCGTGCGGACACTCATGGAGGGAGCAGTTGGCCCGGTTGGCCCGGTTGGATTGTTGGCCGCATCCGCCTCCAGATTCGGATCCACCAAACGCCAGTTACGGTAGGCGTCCTGCATAGTGATTCGGCTGGCGCGTGTTTGGGCCGAGGCCGAGCCAGCCCATAGCAAAATCGCTAAAGCGAAAAACCAAGCAATGGGGCGCATTAGTTGTCTCCCTTCGCTGAGCTTGTTGGGGCCTAGTTGGCAGAAGCCGACGGGGGCGCCACGGGTTTGATCGGCGAAGTTCGCTTAGGTACGGTCCGGCGTGGTGATGCCGGCACAACCGGTTCACTGCTGCCGGTGATGGTGCATTCGGTACGCGCACGAGCGGTACGGGCCGCGTAGTATTCTTTGTAAGCGGCTTCTTCGGCGGCGACGGACCGGAGTTGAGCGCCGACGCTATTCTGCTGAGTCTGGTCAGCGCGCAAGACGTCACGCAGGCCTTCAATCAGCGAAGATGCCGCAGATTCGCGGGCCTCCGAGCGCGCGGCGGTTTGCTGAGTGGCTGCCGCCAACGCCCTGAGTTGTTTTTCCGCATCCACCAGCGAGGGGGCTTTCTCGACGGCGCGTTGGAGCGCAATCACGTGCGCATCCACGCTGGTGCGTTCCTGATCGGCGTCGGCATGATCGCGGGTCCAATCGGCAGTGCGAGATTGTTCGAGTGCGATGGTATGTTCGACGGCCGCGATTTCGCTTTTCAGAGCGGCGGATCTGGACTGCCAATATTTGTTAGCTGCAGCGAAACGGGCTTCCGAGGCCTGACTGACCTCGTCGATGGACGCAGTCACCGGCGCATCACAGGGGAGCAGGCGGGCGAGTTTGGGCTCAAGCGCGGAGGATAACATCGTCCATTCCTGGGTTCGCTGGGCGAGTTCACTTTGCGATGGTGGTTTTTTCGGCGATAACTCTGCTAATTGCGCCACCGCAGGGACCGGCAAACAGAACGGGGTGATGGCCAGCAGAAACGCCACGCCAGTCTCCGCAAACGCGGCCGGACGCCGTGTGTCAAGATGTTTCACTTTACGAAAAGCTTAGCACGCTACAATACATATATATACGGTGTTATTGCAATTTTTCGCGTCTGGATTTTCAGAAAACTGCAGATTCAGCGGCTTGCGGAGCCCCAACAGAACGATTGACGATTTTTCCGGGAGATATCATGAGCACTCATACGCGCCGCCGTTCGGTCCCCGTAGTGGTTGGACACGATAGAACGAAAGTTACCGTTGGCGGGACCAGCCCGATTGTGGTGCAATCGATGACCAACACGGATACCGCCGATGTGACGGGCACGGTGAATCAGGTAATGGCGCTGGCGCGGGCCGGGTCAGAGTTGGTTCGCGTGACGGTGAATACGGAAGACGCGGCGCGCGCGGTGCCGAAGATTGTCGACACGCTGGACAAGTTCGGCGTACGTGTGCCGATCATCGGCGACTTCCACTACAACGGGCACCTGCTGCTGAAAAAATATCCCGACATGGCGCGGGCGCTGGCGAAGTATCGCATCAATCCCGGGAACGTGAACCTCGGCAAGAAGCACGACGATAATTTCCGCGTGATGATTGAAGCGGCGGTGGAGTACAACCGCCCGGTGCGCATTGGCGTGAATTGGGGTTCTTTGGATCAGTCGCTGTTAACCAAAATGATGGACGAGAACAATTGGCTGCCGGAGCCTGTGGACGCGAAAACCGTTACGCTGCGGGCGATTGTAGCGAGTGCGATCTTGTCGGCACAAGCCGCGGAGAGCTATGGATTGACACGCGACAAAATTATCCTTAGCGCAAAGGTCAGCGGTGTGCAGGATCTGATCCGCGTGTATCGAATGCTGGCCGCCGAGTGCGACTATGCCTTACACGTTGGTTTGACTGAAGCGGGCTTGGGATCGAAGGGCATTGTGGCGTCGACTGCGGGAATTGGCGTGCTGTTGCAAGAGGGGATTGGCGATACGATTCGCGCTTCGCTGACGCCGTTGCCTAATGGCGATCGCACCGATGAGGTGATTGTCTGCCAGCAGATTCTGCAAGCGCTGGAACTGCGGAGCTTCACTCCGCAAGTGACCGCGTGCCCCGGCTGCGGCCGCACCACCAGCACTTTCTTCCAGGACATGGCGGACCAGATCCAGAACTACCTGCGCAATCAGATGCCAGTATGGGGCGCTAAATATACCGGCGTCGAGGAGATGAAAGTGGCCGTGATGGGCTGCGTGGTGAACGGACCCGGCGAATCGAAGCACGCGAATTTGGGGATCTCACTGCCCGGCACTTTCGAAGAACCCGTTGCACCGGTGTACGTGGATGGAAAGTTGAAATGCACCCTGCGCGGGGACCATATCGTTCAGGAATTCATGGGGATGCTGGATGATTACGTAGCGCGGAGTTACGCGGAGAAGAGCGGGGAGATGGTGGAGGCGTAGGGGAGGGTCATATCGATCTTGTGAGATCAACAAAGGCAGGCCCCGATTTATCCACCCATTCCGAAAAGGTACACGGCTCCATCAAAAAACGGGCATTAGGTAGCACTCCCTGGATTCGGGAGCAAGATCTGTCCAGAGTTTCACGATTTGGGTCGATCACTATCCAATCCGATTCGCCAATTGGAAGATTGCCGCGAGAGGCACCTAAGGCATGCAAGAGAGCTCTATCCGTAGCGCATTCAAAAGAGACGCCCACGACAACGAAAAGCCTCGCGGTTAAAAGATAGTTAAACGCTGTGTTTGCTTCCACCGTCCATGGTCGTTCAAACGCCGAGTCTTCCGGCAGCAAGAATGGACTCCTGTATCCGTTAGTGGACGGATCAACGCAACCGTTTAGGTGGTGCACAAATCCCTCAATAAGCCAACTCGTATCCGGCAGGTTGTCAATTTCCTTCTGAAGCAAGAAATCCCAGTTTGTAGTGACGAAAAGGTGCTGCCTGCGGCGTGTTTGATTTTGACTCAACAAGCCGAGCAGTTGCCGGATCAGCGAGAGATCAACACAGGATTCACCCATCGCATCGAGAAGGTCGGCCTTGATTTGCCGAATCTTTTCGCCACGCGGGAGATCGGTTAAACCAGTGGGAATATTCCATGAGAGGCCGCACCCTATCGAAAGGCCCCTGCCGAAGAGCCAGGCAACGGTATCCACATTTCAAGCCTATCAGACATCACGGCATCATCCGAAATGATGCTATGATGCTATTGCCATGCGCACTACCGCTACTCTCGATCCCGAAGTGGAACTACTTCTACGAAAAGTGATGAAGGAGCGCGGTGTTTCTTTCAAAAAAGCCTTGAATGAGGCGGTAAAGGCGGGTTTGTCGCCCCGCACCCAGCCGGCCGCGAAACCCTACGTACAGAAAACCTACTCCCTTGGATTGAATCCAAATCTGAACTGGGATAAAGCGCAAGCGATCGCGGATGCAATGGAGGACGAGGACATTTTGCGCAAATTGAGGATTCACAAAAGAACTTCATGATCCTGATCGACGTCAATCTGCTGATCTATTCCATCAATCGCGAATCGCCGGATCACACGATAGCGAAGAAATGGCTGGAATCTACCCTAGCCGGACCCGACACTATTGGATTTGCTTGGATAACCATACTCTCGGTTCTCCGGCTCACGACCAGGCCGGGGATATGCAGCAATCCGCTTTCGTTGCGGCAGGCGTTTGAGCTCGTTGATAGCTGGTTGGAACGTCCGGCATCGATTCTTCTGAATCCGGGCGCCCGGCATAGAGGAATTCTGCGAGACCTTCTGACTTCCGTCGGTCCGGGAGGCAAACTTACAACCGACGCTCATTTGGCGGCGTTGGCTATTGAAAACGAAGCCGAACTCTACAGTGCGGATATCGACTTCGCAAAATTTCGCAAGCTTCGCTGGCGCAATCCTCTGCGTTCGACTAACTAATACCGCGGCGCCCGGCTCCATTTCCAGCCATCTGCCGGACGCTCGATTTTCAGAACGTGCAGACGATGGTCATCAGCTACGCGCCCGGGTTGACCAGTGATCACGACGTGGTTGCCGGGCTTTAGCGTGTCTGCGTTCACCTTTTCGCGGCCCAGGCGGCCGGCTCCGCTCCATTCAATGCTCCAGGTGACGGTATTGCCGGTTTTGGGGTCAATGCCCTTCAAATCCACCCAGGAATGTGGATTGCGAAACTGGAACTGAACCACATCGCCCTCAACCGTGGCGCGCTGATCCATGAAGTAATCGCCCGCGATCGAATGATGGGCTAGCATCGGGACAGTCACAAGTAGGCCGACTAAGAAGGTTCGCATACACACTCCCCTAAGATCTTACTCCAACAAAAACCGTTTCGTCTGACTCAGGAAAGTCTCCAGTTGATCGTGATGCAGCCAGTGCCCGGCCTGATCGACTTTCACGATCTCGCAGTTCTGAATCAGTTTACCGAGCGGATCGTTCTCCGGGTCTTTCGCAAAACTTTGCCGCCCCCAAAACAATAGAGATGGGCAGGTGATCCGCTTCAGGATTTCGGCGGCGTCTTCCACATCCGCTCCATAAGGGGGAAACAGGCGAGCATAGTTGTCGAATTTCCAAATCAAACTGCCGTCGGCGTTCCAATTGGTTCCATAGACGGCCAGGTGGCGGGCGACTTCGTCAGACAAGAATGGATTGGCTTCTTTCATTCGTGCGACGGCCGCGGAGAGATCGGGATAACTGTGAGGGCTGCGATTTTCGGCATCACGGACTTTCTCAATCCAGCGGCGGGCGCGGTCGGCGGCGGTGAATTGATTTTCGTAGATGGGCAGACCGACGCCCTCAATGGCCACCAGTTTTTTCACGCGCTCCGGGTAGACGCCGGCGTACATCAAGGTAGTGATGGCGCCCAGCGAGTGGCCGATGATGCGAACGGTGGAGTCTGGCGCTTCCGAATGCACGACAATGTCGGCTAACGCGGACAAATCGAGTACATGCTCCATTACGCTGTACAGCGCGCCCGGAGCCCAAGCGCTGTTCCCGTGCCCCCGCAGATCTAACGCATAAACGTGAAAATGTTCGCGCAGTTCCTTTGCCACCCAGTCCCAATTGCGGGCGTGATCCAGGCCGCCGTGCACCAGAATTAGCGCGGGTTTGCCTTCCCTGCCCCAATCCCAGAACTGAAGCTTCAGGCGATGCGAATAGAAGAAGTGCGAGACGGGCTCAATGAGTTGGATAGTCGGCTGGATAGTCGGCAAGATTCTTTCAGGTTATTTCATTTCACGAACTTCAGCAGTTCGCGGTTGAAATCCTCGGGTACTTGAATGTGAGGGACATGGCCGACGCCCGGAAACAAAACCAGTTGGCCGTGCGGAATGGTGTCGGCAATATGCTTGGCCAGTGCCGGAAAGTTTTCGCCATCCTTGTCGCCGCCAATCACCAGAGTGGGGGCCTGGATGTGGGCCCAATCGTAAACCACGGGATCGAGAATCGTAATTTGCCTGTAAATGGCCCGCACCATGGCTAAGCGGGGCCAATCGGCACTGAGCATCGGTGCGTACATGATGCGCGCAAAACGTTCGTACTCCGGTTTCCATGCGTTAGGAAAATAACGCCGGATGGTTTGATACGCGCCTTGATACAGCTGATCGTGGCTCATCGCGATGGAAGTTTTGTAGGCGTCGTCCGCCATTGGCCACTGGGTTTGCCAACGAACATCGGTAGTGCCGATGGGATTGCAGATCACGGCGCGTTCCACCAAGTCGGGATAGGAAGCCGAGAAACGCGCCGCCAGCATTCCACCCATGGAATGTCCGAAAATGACAGCCTTCGGGATGTTCAAACTCAGCAGCAGCTTTCTTGAATTGGCCGCCATGTCATGAAAGTTATACGGAATGATGGGTTTCGAGGAACGCCCAAATCCAATCTGATCGGGCACAATTAAGCGAAACCCCTCTTTGCGCAGAGCCTCAATGGGACCGGCAGATCCGCCAAAATAGAAGCCGCCGAAATTCATACCGTGGAACATCACCACCACGCGACCATTGGCCGCGCCTGCCGGCGGAATATCCATATAGGCCATGCGCACGTCTTGCCCGTATAACGTCAAGGGCAAATAGGAAACCGGATAGGGATACGCAATGTCTTCATACGTAATGCTGCCTGGCACAACGTCAGCGGGAGCGTGGGGTAAAGTCTCGGTTTGCGCTTGGAGCGCCAGGGCGAAGATCGCCGAGCATAAGGTAAAACGCATCATCAGTACACCTCGAATTTTAGTTTGTCTTAATCGGAGCTTCCACCTGTCGCGTGGTTCTCTCCATAACTTCCTGTGTACATCGCATACGGGCAAAGTCGACTACCTGCGACACCATAATGCCGATTTGCCGCGCTGCGGTTTCTTCAATCACCGCGCCACCGTCGTCAAATGTTTTGGTGATCGTGTTGATAGCCACGCCCATGGGTGTAGGCCAACCGCGCAAAGCATGGACGATGGAACGGAGGGCGCTGAGCGTGATCGCACTGGATTGCCAACCGTAGCCACAGACAATTAAGCCCACGGCGCGCCCGTCAAAATACGGATGAGCGTCCTTGGCCATATCTTCGACGTAGTCGAGAGCGTTCTTCAACAATCCGGAGACCGATCCGTGATAGCAAGGTGTGGACAGAATGACGCCGTGGGCACGGCGCAGCGCGGCGATCAGCTTGTGCGCTTCCGGGGAACGATCGCCGACATCGGTTGTGTACATCGGCAAATGCACGCTGGGTCCGTCGAACACTTCTACCCCGGCGCCCTGCTTTTCGGCCAACGACAACGCGTAGCGTAAAGCCTTCTCGGGCGAAGATGCCGTTTTGGTGGTGCCTCCAATGCCCACAATCAGCGGGCGAAAGTTCGCGTCCATTTTGTTATGCTACATCTTTTGGTCCTCATCCCTATAACGTTAACGACAACGGAGATTTCCCTTCAATGAAATTTGGTGGCTTTTACGAACTGCAGAATCCACGTCCGTGGAACGACGATTCCGATCACAAGTTGATCAAAGACGCGTTGGAGCAAGTGGAGCTATCGGACAAAAACGGCTACGACTATGTGTGGGCCACTGAGCATCATTTTCTAGAAGAATACGCGCATTCTTCCGCGCCTGAAGTGTTTCTGGCGGCCTGCGCGGCGCGCACCAAGAACGTTCGCATTGGACAAGGAATCGTGCAGACGCCGCCGTCGATTAATCATCCCGCGCGCATTGCGGAACGAATTGCAACGCTAGATTTGATCAGTGATGGCCGCGTGGAATTTGGTACCGGCGCCGGCGCCACGGAAACGGAACTGGGCGGCTTTAGGGTTCCGCAAGCGGAAAAGAAAGCCATGCAACTGGAAGGCATGCGCGCGGCGGTGCGGCTGCTGGTGGAGAGTCCGTTCACCGGTTTCGCGGGCAAGTACATCACGGTCCCGCCGCGAAACTTGATGCCGAAGCCGATGCAGAAGCCGCATCCACCGTTGTGGATGGCGTGCAGCAATCGCAATTCGATTATTCAAGCGGCAAAGCTGGGGATGGGCGCGTTGACGTTTTCGTTCGTCAGTCCTGATGAGGCGCGGCAGTGGGTGAAGGATTACTATCACACCATGGAAAACGAATGCGAACCTCTGGGCTATGCCGTGAATCCGAATTTTGCGGTTGCCGCGCCGTTCTTGTGTGACCGTGATGGTGAGCGGCTAGCCAAAGTGGGAATGGAGAGCTACGGCTTCTTCATCTATGGCCTGGGCCACTACAGTTTTTTTGGCGAACATAAGCCCGGCGTTACGGACATTTGGGGCGAATACAAAAACAATCCCAAAACTTTCGCGCCGCCGGAGGGGCGCATTCAGGATTGCGTGGGCACCCCGGATCTGCTGCGCCAAACTTTGCGCGACTTCGAAGACGCGGGCATCGATCAGGTGCTGTGCATCTCACAGGCCGGAAAAGTGCCGCACGAGCTTTTGTGTTCGTCGATTGAACTGTTTTCAAAAGAGGTGATGCCGGAGTTCAAAGACCGCGACATGGCCAACGCGCGCAAACGTGCGGAACTGCGTTCGCGCATCAATGACAAAGCAATGGCGAACAAAGCGAAAGTGGAGGTTCCGGAGATGGCAGCGGTGATCCGGGCGGCGGGTCACCACTAAGTAATTTCCACCAGAGATTGTTGCGTCCCCACTCGGATACCCCGTCGCCACTCCTGGTGCCGTTAAATTTTAAGTCCTGAACCTGATAGCGCGCATTAATGCGAAGCCAGATCGATGTTCCGGGCAACAGGTTACGCGGACGGCGTCTCGCAACTGGCTTAGTAATGCTGAATCAACTAGTCTACGAGTGGTCCTCTACGATAGGCGTCAGCACGGTCTCTTAAAATCTTAAAGAGAACGAACGCCAGCAATCAGGTGCGTTTCACGCTCCAGGCAGTGGATGTGTGGAAGGGCCGATGGGAAATCGCGCGTCGGTACCTGAAAGACCGATAGACGCTAAACCGCCAATGCGACGATTCACTAGTATTGATAAGATAACCGAGAGATTGAACTCGGTCGCAGTTCACTTAAGGAGCAAACAAACAAAATGAAGACATTGCGTTTTATGAGCATGGCGATTGCCGCCTCCGCAGCGGCTTTTGCCCAGTTGCCCACCACCAAAGTCCTCTCCCTGGATATCGCGAAAAACATAGCTCAGGAGGCCATGGCCAATTGCCGCACCGCGGGTTATAAAGTGAGCGTCAGCGTCGTGGATGCCGGCAATGTAATGAAGGCGTTCGTCCGCGACGATGGCGCCATGCCTGCCACCGTTGAAGTTGCGCGCATGAAGAATACCTCCGTGATCATGTTCGGGCGCGCTTCTGGTCCCGCGCAGCCGCTGCCTCCCGGTCAAGCGGCGCCTCCGCCGGTGGTTCCTGGCACCATCAATGCAATGGGAGGCGTGCCCATTAGAGTAGGCGATATGATCATTGGCGCGGTGTCCGTCAGCGGCGCACCCGGTGGCGACAAAGATGCAGCCTGTGCCAACGCCGCGCTGGCCAAAGTCGCCGATCAACTAAAGTAAACCTTAAAAAAATGGACGAAGCCCAATTCCGCCACGCCCTTCACCTCGGTTTGGGCCGAGCCATCCTCTCGCAAGAAGGCGCGCCGATTCATGTACGAAAGTTCATATGCACTTCCCGGCGCCCAATATTGTTACGGCGAAATCTGAAATTATTAGTGCAAGATTTGCGGTGCTAATTACGGCGCGGAGCAAAGGTTTCGCTTCCCATACCGCTCGGCCTTCGGCGGCGGCCCTATGGTGAAATACGAATGCGACCTCCGCGCATTGTCTGATCGACCTCAACGCCCTCCCCGATCACCTCCGCCGCGAGTGCGCCTTCGACGCCAAACCAAACCTACCTGAACATCTTTTCAAATGCCGCCCGCGTGCGCGACCGCAACTCATCTAACCGATCCAACCGGATCGGCGTCCATCGCTTCACCAATGCCCGCAGCGTTTCCACCTGCGCATCCGATGACGGCAATTGACTTTCGGCATGCCCGGTCATCACCCGGATGCCATGATCCAGCGCCCGGTACAATGTAGCGGTCTCGCACAGGAAATCGCCCGCTGCCTTATCCAAATGTCCCAGGCTTTCTAAAACATGGATGCGCTCCGGCGTATTCAGCACCCGGTAAAATACGCCCGCACTTTTCAGCCGCAAATACATCAGCATAAAGTCGATATCGTAATAGCCGCCCCGGCCGGACTTAAACGGAGACTCCGCGCCTTGCTCCTTTTCAATCTTCAGGCGCATCTGAAAGAGATCCAAACGCGAACGCCCGCTTTGCCCATAGCGCTTCCAATCAATCTGCTGCAGTTGATGCAGAAACACTTGCGCCCGCCCCAAATCGCCCGCCACCACGCGCGACTTCATATACGTAATGCCTTCCCAGGCTGCCGCCGAATTCTCAAAATACTCCTTGAACGACTGTTCGGTCCGCACCAGCGGCCCGTCAATTCCGTTGGGCCGCAGGCGCGAGTCAACGGAAAACAAAAAACCCTCTCCCGTGTACGCGCCGATGAAATCCGCCAGCCGCTGGGCCACGCGAGTCCAAAACTCCAACTCCTCGGCGTCGGTGTCCGCTAGCACAAAAACTAAATCGGCGTCGGACGCCAAATCGAACTCCAGCATCCCTAAACGCCCCAGTGCGATCACCCACATCTGCTTCCCGGGCGCATAACCGGCCCTTCGCGGCGGACGCGCTACGCACGTTTCCGCCACAGCAATCTTATACGCGCGCGCGATCACGCCATCCGCCAGCGCCGACGTCCGCGCCAGCGTTTCAAAAATAGGTTCCGCAAGGCAAATGCTGGCTGCTTGAATCCGCGTCATCCCGCGCCGGTACCAGCGGCGTAAATCGGCGGCCGGCGACGGCGGCGGCCCCATGGCCTCCTCCGCCAGGCCAATTTCGCTCAGCAGCTCTGGCGTACGAATCACTTCTTCGGCAAAGTACGGGCTGTGTTCGAACAGATCCATCACCCGGCCCGTCAGCTTCGCATCCGCTTCCAACATCCCCATCTGTTCTGCTGAAACCCGCTCCGTCAGCGTTTCGAAAAAACGATAACCGCGCTGCAACTCACCCCTGGCCACCGCCGCCGCCAACTGTGGAGCCCGCTGCTCCAGCGCCCTCATCGCGCTGCTCGGCCTGTGTCCGGCCCGATAGCCAACTGCGGCGCGCTCGCTCCCTCTCACCCCCGAATGCACCACCCGTTCATAAATGTCGGTGACGTTGGCAAAATGCGTATGCAAGTGCGCCAACAACCACTCCCCGTTTCCTTCGCTCCCCGGTATGCGAGCCGCCACCGCATTCAACGCCAGCTTATTCACTGGCAGCGCATGCGTTTGCCGGTCGTCCACACATTGCAGCCGGTGTTCCACTTGTCTCAAAAACTGATATGCCGAAGCCAACCGTCCAAACTCCGCGCCCGAAATAAATCCTTTGTCCTGCAAGCGCGCCAATGACAGCATCGTCCCGCCGTGCCGTACCCATGGTTCCACTCCGCCGTGCAATCGCTGCAAGCACTGCACCAGAAATTCGATATCGCGAATTCCCCCGCGCCGCAGCTTGATGTCGATACTCTCCGCCAGCCGCAGCGGATAAAAGCGGTCCCGCTTGGCCAGCTTTTCATTCAAACGCTCCCGCGTAGCCGAGAGGGATTCGATCAGCGAAAAATCCAGCGTCGTCGCGTACGTCCGCGGTTCCACGAAATCCAGCAACGCTCGCCCCGCTGCCCGATCACCCGCGGCCACCCGCGCCTTGATCAGCATTTGCAATTCCCAATCGCGGGCGCGCTTGCTATAGTATTCTCGCGCCGCTTCCAGCGAAATGCACACCTCGCCCTGGCTGCCATCCGGCCGTAATCGCAAATCCACCCGATAGCACATGCCCGCACTTGTGTGCGTCGACAACAGGTCCGTCAAACGATTTGCCAGCCGCCGGAAAAATTCTTTGTTAGCGATTCGGTTGGGCCCCGCCGTCTCGCCGTTTTCCGAGTACAAAAACATCAGGTCGATATCCGAGCTGTAGTTCAACTCCTGGCCGCCCATCTTACCCAGTGCAATCACCGAAAACGTTGCCGCGCGCCCGCCCGCTGCGCACGGCATACCGTACTCCAGCGCCATATCGTCTTGCAACCGCAGCAGCGCCGTTTCCACAATCGCATCCGCCAACGCAGTCAATTCTCCGGTAATCTCCGGCAGCGGAGCCAGCCCCAAAACGTCGCGCACCAGGATGCGCAAGATCTGTCTCCGCCGGAACCGCGCAAATTCCAGCGCTGCTGGCAGCCCTCGCGGCAGCGCCTCACGGATTTCCTCGCGAAACCGTTCGTCATTGAAGACCTGTTGCAGCGCATCGGTTTCGAACAAATGCGCCATCCATTCCGTCTGCTGAACCGCTTCTTCGGACAAAAAATGGCTATGGGTAAACACTGCAATCAGGGCGCGCTGTGCGGAAGGCGATTGCACAAACTGTAAGAATTGCTCCGCATGCTGTTCCAGCATCCGCGCGCAATAGTGCAAACCGTCTTCTGGATCGGGCGAAGAGACCAGCAGCTGATCCAGCCGCTCCATTTGCGTGGAGGTCAATGCTCGCGACAGCTCACCGATTTCACGCAGGGCGCGCGTGCGATCGCGAAAGGTGCGCTCCTTCAATCGCGTCATTCGTCGATCGAAAGGGAGCCCTCGGTTGCCGCGGCCAGCCGCACCGCGTCGCCGGACCGAACCAATCCCGGCTTAACCACGGAGGCGTAGAACCCGCCCAAACCCCACACCGGCGAAGCCGGATCGCCCGCCTTTGCTAGCGGATCGTAAACCGCCGCCTGAATGCTGTTGCCTGGAACCGTGTTGTAGACGTTCAGCGTCTTGCATGGCGCCCTCAGCTTGGTGATTTCGAGAATCACTTCCCCGCCAATGGCCCACTGCTGCCCCACGCGAACGTCATGCCGGTCCAGCCCAACCGTGGTGATGTTCTCACCCAACGCGCCATCAAATACCGGAAATCCTTGTGCGATTAGTTCTCCGGTCCCTTCGTGCGTGATCAGCAGGACGGCTTGTTTAGGCCCGCCGTGAACCTGTGGATTTGCGTGGCGATCGCCATCCACTCCGTCCCGCGTCACCCGCGCTTCGCTTGCCGTTTTTTTCGGCACGCCACCGCGCGAAACGCTGATTTGCAATACAGTTGCCAGCACGTTGTGATTTCGCAAGCGGGCCTTCTAGATGTCGTAATACAGCGCGAATTCGTAGGGATGGGGCCGCTGCCGCACCGCATCCGCCTCGCTCTTGCGCTTGTAGTTGATGAAGGTCTCCAGCAATTCCTCGCTGAATACATCGCCCTTCAGCAGAAACGCGTGATCGTCTTCCAGGCACGACAAGGCTTCTTCCAGCGATCCCGGCATCGACGGCACGTACTTCATCTCTTCCGGACTCAAATCGTAAATGTCTTTGTCCAGCGGTTCGCCCGGGTCCACTTTATTGATGACTCCGTCCAAACCCGCCATCATCATCGCCGCAAACGCCAGATACGGATTCGCCGACGGATCCGGCGGACGAAACTCCACTCGCTTCGATTTCGGACTGGACGAATACATCGGAATCCGCACCGCCGCCGAACGATTGCGCCGCGAATACGCCAAATTCACCGGCGCTTCGTAACCTGGCACCAGCCGCTTATAGCTGTTCGTGGTCGGCGCGATAATCGCCGAAAGCGCCCGCGCATGTTTCAACAACCCGCCGATGTACCACAGCGCCGCCTGACTCAACCCTGCATACATTTCGCCAGCAAACAAAGGCTTGCCGCCGCGCCACAGGCTTTGGTGCACATGCATTCCACTGCCGTTATCGCCAAACAAAGGTTTGGGCATGAACGTAACCGTTTTGCCGTACTGATACGCCGTGTTGCGCACCACGTATTTGTACAGCATCATATTGTCGGCCGAATTCACTAGCGTGTCGTATTTGTGATCGATCTCGCACTGCCCGCCCGTTGCCACCTCGTGATGATGGCATTCTACTTCCAACCCGCAGCGGATCATCACCTCCACCATCTCAGCGCGCAGGTCCTGATAGTGATCGGTCGGCGGCACCGGGAAATAGCCTTCCTTGTAGCGTGGACGATAACCCAGATTGTTTTCCGCGCGGCTGGAATTCCAGCGGCCTTCTTCGGCGTCAATGTAGTAATAACCGGAATGCGCGTTCTGGTCGAAACGGATATTGTCGAAGATAAAAAATTCCGCCTCGGCCCCAAAGTACGCTGCATCCGCCAGGCCGGAACTCTTCAAATGCATCTCGGCTTTCTTGGCGATCCACCGCGGATCGCGGTCATAGTGCTGCCGCGTGATTGGGTCGATCACGTCCGCCGTCATCACCAGCGTCTTGGTCTCGTAAAACGGATCCATAAACGCCGTACTTGAATCCGGGATCAACAACATGTCGCTTTCGTTGATCGCTGCCCACCCGCGAATGCTGGACCCATCAATCCCGAACCCTTCTTCAAAGGATTCTTCCGTCAATTGACTCAGCGGATAGGAGATATGTTGCTGCAGTCCTGGCAAATCTGTAAAGCGCAGGTCTAACTGCCTGGCTTCCTGTTTATGGGCAAACTCCAGAACCTCTTTCGGCGTACGGGGCACGTGACTCATATAGTTCAATGATACGCAACATTGCGCAGCTTCATTGCGTAGCTTCCTATCAGGGCAACTTCACCGAGACACGCAACCGCTGCACCTACCCTAACGTGCCGCCCGAGCAGCCCTCACATACGCACCCGGCGGCTCCCCTCCCCATCTTCCTGCCCGCCGCGATAGCATCCTCCCATAGTTCAACGCGAAACGTTCCATCGCGTAGTAACTCAGCACCGCCACGCCAAACGTCGCCAATACCCGCGGGAGGAACCACTGCAGCGCTATGCCGAAGCTTGTTGCAGTGTGCCCCACCAGAAACAACTGCTGCCACAGATACAAGCCGTATGATATCTTGCCCATCCAACGCAATGGCGCGGACTCCAACACCCGAAACCCAGGCCTCCCAGCGGCAAACACCATCGATCCCAATAACAACGGCAAGATTAGGCTCTGCAGCAGTGTCCCCGTAGCCGGAATGGACCCCATCAGCGTTATCCCCGTCACCGTAACCAGTGACGACACCAAAGCCACCCGCATCCGCGAGGAGCCCAGCACGGCCATCAACTGTGGGGCATAGTCAGAACGCAGAAGAATAGCCAGTAGTCCCGCAAACAGAAACGCATCCAGCCGCATGTCGGTTCTCTGCAACGCCGGAAACGGCCAGTTAATATGACTCAAGCTCCACGGCCGCCACAACATTGTCGCGCCGATGGTCAGACACGCCGCTATGGTCGCCCGCCGCACTCCCAGAAACGCCAGCGCCGCCGGCCACCAAAGATAGAAATGTTCCTCCATCGAAAGCGACCAGAAATGCTGCGTAAACCAACTGCGCTCTTGCCAATAATTACTAAAGAAGAACGCTGCGCTTGTCAGTTCACCAGGATGCAACGCCACCCCGGCCATCACCATCACCGCAAGATAAAGATACGCCGGCGGCAAAATTCGAAACGCCCGGCGTAGGTAAAACCCCTTCAGAGAAATCCGCCCGTTGGCTTCTATCTCCCGCAACAGAAGCGTCGTAATCAGATACCCGCTGATCGCAAAAAACAGCGCCACTCCTAACCCACCCAATTGCCCTGCAACGTAATTGATCGCCCTGTGCTCCTTCGTCGAAACGTCGCTCAGGATAAAGCCGTGGGATAGCATCACCAGCGCAATCGCGATCGCCCGCAACCCATCCAGCGCCGGAATACGTTCACTTGGATCCACAATCCCAGCCATCCATAAGGTGGGTGAGTTCAGCGTGCCAAACTTCTCTTAGAAAATGGAGTGCGAAGCGCCGTAAGATAAAGGCTTGGAACAAACCGAGCTCAACTGGGCACCCGACCCCCAGCCCCATTATTTCTCTGTCACCGAGCTCACCACGGCCATGCGCGGCCTATTCTCGGAATACTTCACCGACATTTGGGTAGCTGGCGAAATTTCCGGTACTAAACTCGCCGCCAGTGGGCACTATTACTTCACTCTGAAAGACCAGGACGCCCAGCTGAAGTGCGTCTGTTACCGCATGGCCGCCCGCTACCTCAAGTTCAAGCCCCAGGACGGAGTCGCCGTCCTCGCGCGCGGCCGAGTCGACCTCTACGAAGCCCGCGGCGAGGTGCAACTCATTGTCGAAGCCATCGAACCCCAGGGCCACGGAGCGCTGCAACTCGCTTTTGAACGTTTGAAAGAGAAACTGGAACGCGAAGGCCTCTTTTCTTCTACCCGCAAACGCCCCTTGCCCGCCCTGCCGGAGCGCATCGGCATCGTCACATCCCCCACGGGAGCCGTCATTCAAGACATGCTTCACATCCTGGAACGCCGCTGCCCCGGCCGCCACATTCGTCTCTATCCAGCGCACGTGCAAGGTGAAGGTTCAGCCGAGCAGGTCACCGCCGGCATCGATTACTTTAGTAAATCCGGTTGGGCCGAGGTCGTCATCGTCGCCCGCGGCGGAGGGTCTCTTGAAGACTTGTGGACCTTCAACGATGAACGCGTGGCCCGTGCCATCGTCGCTTGTTCAGTTCCCGTCATCTCCGCCGTCGGCCACGAAACTGACTTCACCATCGCCGATTTCGTCGCCGACATGCGAGCCCCAACCCCATCCGCCGCCGCCGAAATCGTCATCGCGACACGTGAAAGTCTGTTAGACAGTTTGCTCGCCGCCGATCACAAACTCCTGCAGTCCATGCGTCTGAAGATTGCCCTGCAAGCCCGCAAACTGCACAACGTGACGATAGATAGAGCAAGATTACATCGTGCGATAGGCAAGCAAATGCAAAGAGTGGACGAGTTGGACTACCGCCTCCGCGAACGCTGGCGAGCGTCGCTCCAACTTCGCCGCAGGACACTTGAATTAACAACGGCACGCCTGACGCGCCTGGACATCCGCCACAAATTCGCCGACGCCAAACGTCAACTCGCGGCGTTTGATAATTCGATGACCCAAACCCTCCGCCTCCGCTTAAGCCAAGCCAGCGGCACCATGAACTCGCTCGACGCTCACCTAAAACAATTAAGCCCACTAACAATCTTGGACCGAGGCTACGCCATCGTGGAATGCGACGGCCAAATCATCAAAAACGCCGAAAGCGCACCCGTGGGCACCCATATCAATGTGCGGCTGGCTAAGGGGAGGCTGGATGCCCTCGTGCAAAAGACAGTCTTCTGAACCCCAAATGCGTCGCAGCCGGCGTCGCCTCACGCGCCGTGCGTTAGCCTGCTGGCAGAGCAACTCAAAGCAATCGTGCCAGCAGTTCGCCTTACGTCCCCGTGTATGCGCGCAGGCGGGCTAACGCTCGCCGGTCTCAGCAGCGCTCGGCAGGGACAAGGGCAGCCCTTTCCCCGCACCCCTTCTCCGTTAGCGCCACTACGACTACCAGCCACCGAGGTCAGGCCGAACTGTGCCGTCAATAACCTCGTAGTGGTCCATGCAAGCCCCATTGCTGGAGCAATCGCGCGGCCATGCGAAACGCCGCCGCTAAACCCTGGGTATCCAGGTCCACGGCAAGGCCACCTCCTGCTACCTTAGGTATATGCCAGCAAAAATTATGATTGCCCCCAATGGGTCTCTCCGTGTGGAAGGGGACTATGAAATCGTAGATGCCGAAGGAAAAACGTTTGGCCTAGGCGGCCGCGAAAAAATTGGCCTGTGCCGCTGCGGCCAATCCGCCAACAAACCCTTTTGTGATGGAGCCCACGCCCGCACCGGGTTCCAGTCGGTTTGCCCCGCCCGCGACCTGCCACCGCCCGCTCCCAAACCGTAACCATCTCCAACCTGCCGGGCGGCCGCTTTCTTTGTGAGCCGCCCTGTTCCTCCTGCCGCCCTGTTGCTCCTGCCACCCACCGGCACCAACACCAGCGCAATTTCCGTCACAAGGCAGAATCCCCTTCCCTGAATTAGGGGAGTAGGAATCATCTTAGGTACGCACGCCTACTGAACCAGAGACAAAACGTGCCGTTCCTGAACTAATTCGGTGAGACAAGTTCCAAATCAGAATCGCAACACGCGTACAGCGTGGCTGAGGCGGAGCCTGCTCAAGTCCTGGGAGGAATAGGAAGATGACAACGTTCCGAAATTTCGTTTTGGCACTGGCTGCGATGGCCGGGATGACTGCGATAGCGCCCTTGGCCTCGGCGAACATCATTTACAGTATTTGCAGTAGTTGCACGGTCACTAGCGGCAGTTACGCTACTACAGCCGGTGCGCCGCAGGCCGTTGGGCTCACCTTTCCTAGCCCTATCTCATTTAGCGCCGGCGCCAATTTGAGTGGCGCGGCGTACACTGACCCAACCACAGGCATCGTGATCACCGCATGGAACGGACTCAACAATCCTGGATCGGCCAGTGTGAACGCAAGCAATGCCCTTGTGAACACCAACTCCGGCGCCAATACCGGTTTTGAGATCACGCTGCCCGCCAACGTCTTCGCGTTTTCCTTTAATTATTCCTCGGTCAGTTCTCTCAACGGCGCGCTAGCGGTTAACAGTACGAACCTGAGTGCGTCAAACTTTTCGGTATTTGGATACTCAGGATACGTCAGCATCATCAGTGATACGGCCTTGACCTCGTTGTTCTTCGGAGCAAATAGCGGCGGGCCCATCACCCTCAACAACTTCCAACCCGGCACGGGTGGTGGCGGTGGTGGCGGGGCCACACCGGAGCCCTCCACCATTCTGCTTCTCGGCAGTGGACTTATCGGGATGCTTTGGGTCCGGCGGCGGCGGAGTCCACAAACCATACCGCGGCAGATCCGTCCCTAGCACCAATTTGCGCAGGAAAATGCAGCGGGTCATAAGGCCCGTTGACAACCTGCTGAAACGCTTCGGCTTTGTCCGCGCCGACCACCAGCATGGCGGTATGACGGGCATTTTGCAGCACGCCCGGCATCAGCGTGATCCGCCACTGATTCATCTTTTCTACCCATACGGCCGCTGCGATTTCATTCCGGTCATCAATCGCCGGATCGCCCGGAAACAGGCTGGCCGTATGCGCATCCGGACCCATCCCACGATGAATCACGTCGAATTTGGGAAGCTGCCCCGGCAGCAAACCGAAAAACTCACGAATCTCCTGCACATACTTCGCCGCCGCATCCAAGGGAGGCAACTCGGCCTGCACGCGATGAATATTGGCCGCCGGAAAATTTGCTTTGCTCAACCAGACTTGGTTGGCCATTTTGAAATTGCTTTGACTGTCGGTGGGAGGCACGCCGCGTTCGTCCACCCAAAACAGGTGCACCCGCTGCCAGGCAAACGGCATGCTGGCAAACATCTCGAACATGGCACGCGGGGAAGATCCTCCGGAAATCGCAAGCGATGCCAAACCGCCCGCCTGCCCCTCACCAGTCCCGTTTAGATCCCCGTTTAAATCCATCGCCTGCCCCAGCCATTGCAGGATCTGCAGAGCGCATTCTTCCACCACGCGGCCCGGATCGCTGAATCTTCGCAGGTCTATCACAATCTTTACTGTCTCACAGGATCATTTTCGGCACGCTGTCTTTTTGGGGACACCGTTTCTGGGGACGTGTCCCTGCGCGCGCTATTTCAACACACGATCAAATACCGGATCCCGGTCTAAGATCGAAAGCTCCTCGCGCATCAGCGTTTCTTCCAGCATCTGCCGGAGCGGCGATGTATGAAAACCCACTTTGCGGCGCAAGCCACCGAGCGCATGAATCTCCAGCACCGTATCGCGCCGCTGCACCTTCAGTTTTTCTCCCGGCGCGCTGAAGATCACGCTTGCTAAACCGACCATCGGTTGCAGTGATGCCTCGCCCGCCGTTTGAGGAATCAGGTCCATTCCCGGTTCCATGTAAGGCTCAATGCTCACACCCGCCCCCGGGCACGCCCGATCAATCCACCTGGCCAGATAAATGACCTCCGAGCTGGGCCGGTCCCCCTGGTGCATCACCTGAATCGAGTTAAAACGATGAGGGTCGCCGAACCCATCATCGAACAACGACGCAATCGTTTCGCGCCAGCCGGTAAGCCGCGTCCAAGCCAAATCCGCAACATTTCGGCCTTCCCGCCGCAGCCGCCGCAAAAACTCAATCGCCGAAGGGGCGTGCCTCGCCGCGCGGGTATCGAAGATGATCTTCCGCGCCAACGGAAACAGCGGATCCAGCGTCCGGTCCAAAAACGCGCGCGGACCGCGGCACCACAGCACCACTGGAAGGTCGGGCACAACAAAGGCCATCAGCAGCCGCGCCACTTCATCCAATTGCTCGTCATCGGCGGTAATCTCAATGCCCTCGGCACAAATTTGCTGGCGGCTATGATACGGCATCCAACATTCGGAAAATACCCGCGCGCTTAACTCAGCGTTGGCTTGCGGCGCCAGCACAATCGCCCGGCTGGGATGATCGTGCATCAGCATACCCACCATGCGGTGAACTGCTTCAATGTCGTCTTCAATGTCGTCTTCAATGTCGTCCAGTTGTCCGTCCGGGCCTTTTTCAAGCACCGACGAATCCGCCACCGCCACCAGGGTCATCGAACAGGCGCGCAGCACCCCGCCCGGCACATCCTGCTGCTTGCCCAGATCCACCCACAACTCACGCAGGTCGCGCAGGACTTTTTCCGGATTGATGCTCGCTACCGCCATCTACGAATTTCTCCACTTATGCCCGCGGCGCGCCAGCATTTCATCCGACGCCGCCGGCCCCCAGGTTCCCGGCTCGTAATTAGGAAATTCGAACTTGCGGTGCGACCAATCCTGCAGAATCGGCTCCACCGCACGCCAACTCGCTTCCACCATATCCTGGCGCGTGTACAGCGTGGCATCGCCCAGCAAGGCATCCAGCAATAGCGTTTCGTAGGCAGAGGGCGAACGCTCCCCAAAGCTGGTCCCGTAGTTGAAGTCCATCGACACCGGCCGTAAACGCATCCCGCTGCCCGGGAGCTTCGAAAGAAACCGCAACGAAATCCCTTCCTCTGGCTGAATGCGCAAAATTAGCATATTCGGCCGCACCGCAAAGCTATTGGGATCGACGGCGGGACCGTCTGCATCGCCCGCCCCATCGGGCCGGAACAGCGAATGCGGTACCGTGTTGTACTGAATCGCAATTTCCGTACTGCGCTTGGGCATCTTCTTGCCGGTACGAATATAGAACGGAACCCCGGCCCAGCGCCAGTTGTCGATAAAGAAGGTTGCCGCGGCGAACGTATCGGTTTGCGCCGCCGGATTCACCCCCGGCTCCTGGCGAAATCCTCTGTATTGCCCCGCCACTGAATAGAGCGGCACTTCTTCCGGACGAATAATTCGAACCGACCGCAATAGTTTGGCCCGCTCATCGCGTACTGCGTTCGGCTCAAACACCGCCGAGGGTTCCATCGCAATCGTCGCGGCCACCTGCAGCAGGTGGTTCTGAATCATGTCGCGCAGCGCGCCGGCCTCTTGATAGTACGCGCCCCGGCCCTCTACCCCAATCGACTCAGCCGCGGTGATCTGCACTTGATTCACATAGCGCCGGTTCCACAGCGGTTCGAAAATTCCGTTGCCAAAACGAAACGCCAAAATGTTCTGAACGGTTTCTTTTCCCAGATAGTGATCGATGCGAAACACATCTTCTTCGGGAAACACTTTGTGGATCCGCTGGTTCAATTCCTGCGCGCTGGCGAAGTCATGCCCAAACGGTTTTTCGATCACGATGCGCCGCCAGCCGCCA
The DNA here is from genome assembly GCA_025350105.1 of Terriglobia bacterium. GTDB lineage: Bacteria > Acidobacteriota > Terriglobia > Bryobacterales > Bryobacteraceae > Palsa-187. The sequence continues at coordinate 33,291 of JANXYJ010000117.1, forward strand.
TTCTGCGAACGCCCCAGTCCAGCCTCCCCCAATCGCTCCACCGCTTCGGCGTAGTGGCTGGGTTGAATCGAAAGATAAAACAGGACATTTGCCCGGCCCAGTTGCGCCAGCTTCACCCGCAGCGCGTCATATAACGCAGAATCGGTAATGTCCCCTCCCACATAATGCAGATTTTTGGCGAACTCGCCCCACTGAGTTTCATTAAGCGGGCCCCCTTCGGAGAACTCCTTCACCGACTCATGCATCTTTTGCCGAAAATCCTCGTCGGGAAGTTTGGAGCGCGACGTCCCCACGATGGAGAAGGATGCAGGCAACCGCCGGTCAAGCGCCAACTGAAACAACGCCGGGACCAGCTTGCG
>JANXYJ010000189.1 GCA_025350105.1 Terriglobia bacterium
AGCGGCGGTAATACTAGTAAAAATCGTCGGGGTGTGCGAGTGATGGGCGTTACATCGGAACGATATCTGGTCCCACGCTATGCGGGAGACGAGTAGCCGCCGGCCTGACGGCGTAATTTTTGGGATCGAGGGCCCTTTAAATTAAGGTAGAACGTGAGCGATCAGCGAACGGTTAAACCTGCTCCGCCACCGTGGGGGAGCGGCCCGTTCATGTCAGCGATCAACGAACGGTTGAGATGTGACACGCAACCAAAACGGCGCAGCGGAGCTCCATCCCCGCTGCGTCATTTTTCAAAAACTACTTCTGTTCCACTTTCGCCTTGTCCAATTCCGCAAATGCTTCTTTGGCAATCCGGAAACTGTCCACGCCCGCCGGGATGCCGCAGTAAATTGCCACCTGCAACAGGATCTCGCGGATCTCATCCTTGCTCAGCCCGTTCACCAACGCGCCTTTGACGTGCATCTTCAACTCATGCGGCCGGTTCAGCGCGGCAATCATCGCCAGGTTGATGGTGCTGCGGGTTTTCTTGTCCAAACCTTCGCGGCCCCAGCACCAACCCCAGCAATACTCCGTGGTCAGTTCCTGCATCGGACGGTTGAAATCGTCCGCCGACGCGATCGATTTCTCTACAAACTCCGCGCCCAGCACCGACTTGCGGATGGCCAGGCCTTTTTCAAATAACTCTTTGTTCACTTGCGCTCCTTATTTGATAAAAACGTTTCAACCAAAAATTGTTGGATTACTTTTTTTCTCGGCCCACTTTGACGCCGGCCCAGCGTTCCACCGGCTTGATGATGTCCGTCATATCCGCGTTGGGGCCCTCACTGGCCGCGGTGATCGCCAGCAGATTACGTACCGCATTGCCCACCACCATCGGCACACCCATGGCGTCAGCTTCTTCCAAACATAACCGCACATCTTTGTTGAGCAGCGCCAAGGCAAAGCCGAAATCGAAAGTCCGCGGAATCACACAGCGCGGAATTTTGTCCTGCGTGGCGCTATTGCGCCCACTACCGGCATTAATTACATCCACGATCATTTGCGGATCGAGGCCGGCCTTCACGCCCATCACCACCACTTCTGATGACGCCGCCATGGCCGTTGCGGAAAGAATATTGTTCAGCAACTTCATCGTCTGCCCCTGGCCGGGACCCTGGCCCACATGAAACAATTTTCCGATGATGGCCAGCACCGGCTGCACTTTCGCATAAATATCATCAGGGCACGAAACCATCACCGCTAACGTGCCGTTCTCTGCGCCCTTCACCCCGCCGCTTACCGGCGCGTCCACTTGCGTGATGTTCTTCGCGGCCAATCCCTCGGCCACTTTGCGCGCGTAGACAGACCCTGTCGTAGACACGTCGACGAACACCTTCACCTTCGTGCCTTTAATAACGCCATTCGGGCCCAGCGCAACGGCATGCACAATGGCGGGCGTGGGCAAACTGCCCAACACAATTTCCGCGGCGCTGGCCACGACGGCCGGAGTCGCAGCCTTCACCGCGCCTTTGGCAATCAACGGAGCCATTGCTGCGTCGTTCGTATCAAATATGGTCAGCTTGTGGCCAGCGTCAATCAGCCGGTGCGCCATGGGCGCCCCCATGCGGCCAACGCCTATAAAACCAATGTCGAAACCGATGTTTTGTTCAGACAATCTGTTGAGTCTCCTGTATGGTGGGAATGCAACCCGTTAATTCAACCCAGGGTAACATTTGCCTGAATACGAATGAACCGGCGTGTGATCTTTTGCCGCACATTAGACTGCAACCCTGGACGCCAACTCTGCCACAATCACATCTGTGGACCCACAGGAAATTCAGCACTTACACGAGTGGATCGGCCGCACCGAAACCCGCAGCGATTTGGTAACTCCCGTACCCATCGCAGCACTGGCGGCAACGCTTGATCGCGAAGATCCCCCGCCGCAACCGGGAGATCCGCTTCCGCCGCTGTGGCACTGGCTGTATTTTCTGCCTGTGCATCGTCAATCGGAATTAGGCACCGATGGCCATCCCGGGCGCGGAGGCTTTTTGCCGCCGGTGTCACTTCCGCGCCGCATGTGGGCCGGCGGGCGTTTGGAATTCGTGCAACCGTTGCGTGTGGGGGAAAACATCACGCGGGTTTCGCGCATCCTGAACGTCACGCACAAACAAGGCCGCACCGGCGAACTGGTATTTGTGTTGGTCAGGCACGAGATCAATAACGATAAGGGACTGGCGCTTACGGAGGAACACGACATCGTCTATCGCAACCTGCCCCCGTTGGGTGAAGTCGCGCCTGCTGCGCCCCCGGCGCCGCAAGACGCCGCGTTCACTCGTACCATTCGGCCCGATGACGTGCTGCTGTTCCGCTATTCCGCGCTCACCTTCAACGGGCATCGCATTCATTACGATCGCCGCTACGCGGCCGAACAGGAACACTATCCCGGCCTGGTGGTGCACGGCCCGCTGATGGCGACGCTTCTGGTGGATTTGCTGCGCCGCCATCAACCATCTGTGAACCTCACTCAGTTCGAATTCCGCGCGGTCAGCCCGCTCTACGATGTGGCTTGGTTTCGTATCCACGGCAAGCCGGATGCGGGACCCACGTATAAGTTGTGGGTGGAAAATGCCCAGGGCGGCCTGGCGATGGAAGCGACCGCAACAACCGCGCCGGCTTAAATCCGCACCTTTGGTGCATCGGGTTTCGCCAAATGCGAGCGAACGGCCCAGGAAACGGCAGCGCCCGCCAGCAATACCAGCGTGCTCCAGGGCGCGAATGGGCACAGCGAAGAATAGCCTAAATCGTTATTACGCGGACTGGTATTCGGGATGAGGGTGGCCACCGCGGCGATCACGAACGCCAACACCAGCGCAAATAGAATCAGGTCGCGGCTTCTGGAAGGCATGCTTTCATTATGTTCCTATCAGGCCCCTAAAGCGAGGCCGGCTGTAACCCGGAAACACGCTCGAGATGTTTTGATTTCCCAGGTGCCGCACCACCAGCTCCCCCAGCACATCGCGGAAATCGGTAGTGACGGCCAGATCGCGATTTTCGTATAACTGATTCGGCGCAAGTCCGGGCCACTCGCCATACACTTTTCCACCACGGATGCCGCCGCCGAACGCGAACATCACGTTGGCGTGACCGTGATCGGTGCCGCGATTGCCGTTCTCTTTTGCCGTGCGGCCGAACTCGCTCATCGTGGCCAGCACGACGTCGCTCATGCGGTCGCCCATGTCCTGATAAAACGCCGCCAGCGCCGCGCCAAAGTCTTTCAACAGATTCGACAGTTGACCTTGCGCCGGCGTAGCGCCGATTTCGTTCACGTGCGTATCCCAGCCGCCGACGTCGGTAAAGGCGACTTCCAATCCGATATCAGCCTTGATCAGTTGGGCGATTTGCTGCAGATTGCGGCCCAGCGCGCCGCCAGGATACTTCCCGCCGTTGGCCGGCACATAGGTTTGCTTCTGCACCGCTTGCAGCATTTTCACCGCGTCGAAAGTATCGCGGCCGGTTTCCTGCATGGCTTTGTCGAGTGTGGCGGCATACATCGTTTCAAATGTGGACGCTCCCGCCTCGTCGCGGACTTTGAATTCGCCCAGATTGTTCACGGCCAACGCCGGATTCACTCCACGCAACGCGCGCGCCAATTCCGCGCCCATGCTGACGGCGCGCACCGGGCTGCCAGTGCTAGCCGCTGTTGATACGAGACACCGGTTCAGCCAACCGTCGCCTGTTGCTTTACGTCCGGGCGTGCCAGATTCCATATAATCCTGAGCATCGAAGTGCGATCGCGTGGGATCCGGAGAACCCACTGCATCGACGATGGCCAGCGCGTTGCTATCGAACATCGCCTTCAGCGGAGCCAGCGACGGATGCAAGCCGAAAAATCCGTCGAGATCGAGCGCGGAACCTTCCTTTGAATTGGGTTTAGGCAATGCAAGATTCGGCCGCAGTTGGTAGTAAGCGGGTTCACCAAACGGAACCACCATGTTGAGGCCGTCGACGGCGCCGCGCTGGAAAACCGCCACCAACACTTTCTTGCGCGATGGATTGGTGGCCTCCGCGGCGCGGGCCAGCCAACCGGGGGCGAGACCTGCTCCAGTCGCTGCTCCGTAAAGGGCAATCCCCGAACCTTTAAGAAAGAGTCTACGCGAGAACATTTCTGTTACCTCCTTCGTCTCCGTTTTTTCTAGCGCCGCTGAAATTCGGGTGAACCTAACACCAGACCTGCCACGCTTACCGGCGGCGGTTTGGGTGCGGCCTTTTTTCCTGCAACCGGCGCGGGAGGTGGTATGGCCGCTTTGTCCACTGCCTGCTCAATGGCTTCCAGCGTTTGCGGCGAAAGATCCACCAACACCAACCGGCGGCCAATCTCAGCGGGAGTTCCGTCCCACTTCATTGGTTCCACTTTCGCTCCCACAATTTTGTTCTGGGCCAGCGCCAGGCCGAAATTCATGCGCGCCAGCAAACCCGCCGAATTCAGCCATTCGTTGCTGGTGTTGGAATAACCGGTGGGTTCCAATTTGCGATACAAAGGCTGCCCCAATTGCGCGATCTGATTGGCCAATGGGAACGCAAAGTCCACGTCGGCGCCCGTGGCCCGCACTGCGCTGACGATCATCTCCAGCGGCGTTTTCACTTTCGCGCGATAGATCGTTTGCGCGTAAAACTCGTCCGCATTAAACATGGTTTTCAGTACTTCCGCGATGTCTCCATGTTTGCTGCGAAATGTTTTGGCCATCTTGTCGATCAGCTTCGGCGGCGGATTGTCGGAAACAAAACGCTGCGCCAATTTCTTCGAAATGAACTTAGCCGTCGACGGGTGATTGGCCAGAATATCCAGCACTTTTTCGGCGTCCTGTTTGCCGCCCCCGGCGGGGATTTTCACGCCGAGCACTACTTTTTCGCCCTTGTCGTGAATGCGGTCGTTGAAAAAGAAATCGCCGCCTTCGCGCGGCTGGCGGATGGTCCAACCGGTGAAACAGCGCGCGACTTCAGTCACGTCTTTCTGCGTGTAGCCGCCATCCACGCCCAGCGTGTGCAGCTCCAGCAACTCGCGGCCGTAATTTTCGTTCAGGCCCCGCGTAGATTTCTTGCCCTTATTGCGCGCATTGGCGGCTTCCGGCGCCACGCTTTCCCAATTATCCAAATAAAACAGCATGGCAGGGCTTTTCGCGGTAGCGGAAAGAAGATCGCGAAATTTGCCCAACACAAATGGCCTGATGCTTTCGCGCTCATAGGTGGGCACCATCATGCGGTCCGCGCCCTTTTCCAGAAAAACGTTGAAGTGGTTGTACCAGAAATCGACCAGCTGTTCCTGCAGTTGGCGGTTGCTATAGATGGCGCGGTACAGCTTGCCCTCGGATAGATCGAAGGCGATCATGGCTTGCGGTGCGTTCATCAGCAGCAGCTTGCGGCGCAGTTCCTCACTTGCCGCCGGCATGGATTGCCCGCGCAAACCGGCGGGCATCGCGATGGCAAGCTCATCCCATTTGTCTTCGGGGACCGACGACAAAACTTCGCGCCTTTGTTCCAGCGTGCCGGTTCGCAAAGTTTTTATTTGCGCTGGTGTAACCAGCGCTTCCAGAGGCACGGCGGGGTCCAGAATTTCTTCCTCGGGCGCACCTTTTTTAGTTTTGAAGCGGCGTAGCATCCGCTCCACTGCGGCGCGGGTCAACGGATCTTCGGGCATCTTTTCGCGGCCCGCAGCGATGGCACGCAGCAGTTGTGGATTGGGATAATTGCGCGCGGCGTCGGCTTGCGAGATCCGTAGGCTTTCGAGCGGCGCGAGCTTGGCGGCCAGAACTGGATTTTCAGGAATGCGATCGGGGTGCAGTTGCAGGTCGATCCACTTCTTTAAGCCGAGTTGCTCGACGGCCTCCACATCGCCGGGGCGGGGGCCATAGGTGAGGCGATTCAGCGCGTGCAGGATTTGATCCTGCTTGGAAAGCTTAGCGGAACTGGCGCCGGCCAGCGCGACCAGAGTCAAAACGCCAACCAATACGCAGGCCAACTTTCTCATACTGCGTCCTCCTACTTCATTTAAACGCAAGTGCGGAGGAAAAGTTGGCGCGAAGGTGCAAATACCTGCGAAGAATGCGCTTAAAAGGAGTTTAGAAAGACCTTAGGGGCTCTTCGGTGCTCTTTTTTTGCGGCTTGGCGCGGCTTCTACTTTGACGGCGCTGCTGGTGGCGCAGTGAGCTGTTGATTCAGCGGTTCGAGATAGGCCGATACCAGACTCTGATTGCCGTCGCGATCGACAGCCTTCACGCCGATCACTACATCGTCAAGCGACACATCGGGCAACAAAAAACTGGTGACGTTGCCCACCCAGATTTCGCGTTCCCAATCGGGCGCGGTGGTGGCGCGGGTGACGATCGCATAGCCTGCAATATCGGGTGCTGCACTGGGCAGCCAACGCAAGGCGGCGTCGTAACCCGATTTACCGCGGCTAAGCAGAGGCGTGCGATCTCCCTTACGTTCGCCCGACACAAACGTGTAGTTGACGATGGGCGGCGCGGGCGCCAACGCAAGTGTGGCTAGGACGGCGGCGTTCATTTTCGTGACTCGCGTGGAATAGGACACGGAGGTATTCGTCAGCGTGTCGGTTTCGCTGTGCTGATTTTCGTAGTTCTCGTTAGGAGTGGTCAGGCGCACGGCAGCGAAGCCTTGGGTGACGAAACTGGTGTGATCGCCGCCGCGTCCGAAACGATCGGCATGAAACACCATCTCCACTTTCATGGAAGGTACGTAGCGTTCGGCGATGAGCCGGGTGTAGCGCAGAAGCGAACGCGCGGGGGAATCCTCCGGACCATCACTAAACACGCGCAGAGTGCTGTTATCGCTGCGGCCATTGCCGGCCACTTCGCTGCCAATGATGTCGTTGTTCAGTACGGCTTCAATCTGCATGCCTTTCTGTTTGGCATCCACGGCAAAGGCTTTGCTGCCTTCCAGTCCGATTTCTTCGGCGGAGAAAGCGATGAAAACCAGCGTTTTATCGAAAGAATATTGCGACATCACGCGCGCCAGTTCCATCACGGCGGCGATGCCGCTGCCATCGTCGGTCACGCCGGGCGCGGTTCTCTGCGCGGCTGTGGCTTCGGGATCGGCTTCGCCCAAAGTGTCGGCCGTGGGGAACAATTGAACCACGCGCTTGGCTTCGGCTTCGTCCATGCCGTGCTGGATCAGGTCGGCGATGCGTTCGGCTTCCTTTAACCTGGGTTTGCGTTTGATGTCGACGGTGTCGTAGTGCGCCGTCACCAACACAAAACGGTTGGGATCCACGGTTCCCGGCAACACGGCGATGACGTTGGCCAGTTCCACTTCGCGGAAGACCTGTCCGCGGCGGGCGCCTTTCTTCACACGGAACGGTTGGTCGCTCACCTGCAGCTTGGGGCTATAGCTTTTGAACTGGCCGGAAATCCACGTTTTCGCGGCGTCAATGCCATGGCTGTCGTCAGAATCAGAAAGGATGTAGCGAGTGCCGAAACTTTCCAGTTGCTGGAGATTGGCCGCGATGCGCGCTTCGGAGATTTCGTCGACGATGCGTTTGACGGAAGGATTGATGCCGAACGGGTTTTGCACTGCGGGGTTGGGAAGTGGTTTTGCGGTTTGCGCCAAAAGCAGAACTGGCAACGTGGCCAATGCCAGCGCCAGGCGCGCACGTAAAAATGACATTGGGGACCTCCTTGATTGGATCAGCATAACAGTTGCCCGCGCCACATGTCTGCGTCACACTGCCGGCGCGGGCGGAGTATCATAGACTCTTGCTGGGATTTTTGCTACGACTTTGCACTCAAATTTTGCACTGAAATAAGGAGACCCATGGCCACGCCAACCAAAACCATTCGCGCCATTGATGAGCACACCATCACCGGCGCCACCATCGAACAGATGAGCACGACCAGTAACCCGCGCATGAAACATGTGATGGAGGCGCTGGTGCGCCACCTGCACGATTTCGCGCGTGAAGTGGATCTGACGCCGAAGGAATGGATTGATGGCATCGCGTTCCTGACCGCGGTAGGCCAGAAGTGCACGCCCAATCGCCAGGAATTCATTTTGCTTTCCGACACCCTGGGATTGAGCAGCCTGGTGAATTCGCTGCATGACAAGCGCGGGTTGGAGGACAGCACGAAGTCGAGTTTGCTGGGTCCCTTCTATCGGCAGAAGTCGCCGGTGCTGAAGGCCGGTGAATCCATTTCCACCACGGCACATAAGGGGCAGGACGTGACCTTGTACGGGCGCGTGCTGGATTCCAAGGGCGCGCCGGTGGAAAACGCGTCGGTGGAAATCTGGCAGCCGGATGAAAATGGCGATTACGATTTGCAACGCGAAGCGGATCTGGTGGATCTGCGCGGGACATTCCACACCGATGCCGATGGCCGCTACTGCGCGCGCAGCGTGGCGCCTACCGGTTACATGATTCCGATGGACGGCCCGGTGGGAGATATGATTCGCGCCCAGGGACGGCACGGCTACCGCCCGGCGCACATTCACTTTTTGGTAGGCAAGCCCGGCTACCGCGAAGTGGTGACGGCGCTGTATCTGGGTAACGACGTCCACATCGATTCCGATACGGTGTTTGGCGTGACCGAATCATTAGTGACGGCGGTGAAACAACACGACCCCGAATCGCCGATTCCGAATCTACCGGCGATTCAGTTCAACTTCACGCTGGCCGCGGCGGGCGAAGCGGGAATGGGAAGAGTGGGCGCGGACCCGGCGCAGATTGTAAAGAAGTAGGGCTAGCGGCATCGTTCGCTTAGCTGACGATTGCCTGACAAAGGCCTCCGCCGCACGTTCGGCGGGGTACACTTTGGCCGTTTAATGTTTTAAACAAAATGCGTTGCGAATGGCCGGGGCTTCTCGGGCTGATTGCCGGAAGTGCAGTTGCTCGTTTTCTTATAGACTCGCAACCCGGCCACGGCAAACTAACGCGCGCTTGCCGATGTTGAGGCTGCCTTCACTCCGAACAACGACAAATCAATCGCCTCCGCCATCGCTTTATACCCCGCATCGTTGGGATGCAAATGATCGCCCGAATCGAATTCCGCCCGCAACTTCGCGGGATTCTGCGCATCGCGCGTCGCGGCATCGAAATCGATCACACCGTTGAACGCCCCACCGGTTCGAATCCAATCGTTCACCGTCTGGCGGATCCCTTCACCCCTATCGCTGAAATACGCCGCGCCTGTATACGGCAAAACCGTGGCGCCCATCACGTTGATGCCGTGCACATGCGCGCGTTCAATCATCTGCCGCATCGCGGCAATCAAATCGTCCGCCGTCACTGCTTCCGCGGAGTTCGCAGCCGGCCCCGTCCCGCGCCCAATATCGTTGATCCCCTCCAGCACGATCAGCCACTTCACGCCCGCGCGGCTCACCACATCTTCATCGAAACGCGCCAACGCATTAGTGCCCGCCCCGTCCCGCAGCAACCGGTTGCCCGAAATCCCCTGGTTGATCACCGCGACTTCAGTTCCGGCCGCATGCAGTCTACGGCTGAGCACGCTGGGCCAACTGCCATTGGCATCCACCGTCGACCGCGCGCCATCGGTAATCGAATCACCAAACGCCACAATCGCGCTGGTGCTATTTGGCGCCAGGACCTCAACGCTCGAAAGCCAATACCACGATTGCGTCACCGCTGCGTCCGTGATATTCGCCTGCGCCGTGAAGTCGCCTGGTTTCGATACGAACGTCGAATGCAGCCCCACCGAATGCACCGTCGGTACGCCGGTCGCGCCCGGAACAAAAATGCTGACCGCCAATTCCGAAACCGGCGCAACCTCCATATCCATACCGTCACTCGCCGCCATCGCCCCGGCCGGAATCGTGAAGCTCGGCTTGCCGCCAAACGTCAGCACATGATCGGAGCCGGCTACAATGCCCGATTCCGCCGCGTGAACGCCCACGTGCGCCGCGCCAATCAGCAAGGGCGCAGTGCCGAAAGCGTTGGAAAACTGCACGCGAATCCGCCGGCCGCCGATGCTCACCGGCACAATCATGCGAATGGTTTGATTGTTGAACCCCGCCAAGGCCTGCTGCGCCGCTTGTGTTGGTTGTCCCACCGGACCCAGCCGCACCACCGGCGCCTGCAAATTGGCCGTGGCCCAAGTGGTAACCCAATGGCTATCTGGAACCGGGTTTTGTCCAAAAACAATCAGGCCTGAAAATGTTAAAAACAAAAAACGCGATATCATACGCCGTCGAAGCATGGATATTCTCTCCAGATAGTTTTAATTTGTCCACTGACGAGTATACTGCGCCCTGCACAGAGAAAATGCCAAACTAGACTCTTGCCCCGCCAGCCTGATTGTTTGCCCGCTGACACTTTACAAATGGTGGCCGCCGATATCGTGGCCTGCACCCTGTGTCCGCGCCTGCGCCAGCATTGCGCCTCCGTCGCCAAAACCAAACGCCGCGCCTATATGGCTTGGGATTATTGGGGCAGACCCGTTCCCGGTTTCGGCGACGCCCGCGCCCGTTTGATCATCATCGGGCTGGCCCCAGGCGCCCACGGAGCCAACCGCACCGGCCGCATTTTCACCGGCGACCGCTCCGGCGATTTCCTCTATCGCGCTTTGTTTGAGACCGGTTTTGCCTCGCGACCCACCAGCGAATCCATCAACGACGGCCTGCAGTTGACCGATGCCTACATCACCGGAGCCGCCCGTTGCGCACCGCCCGGTAACAAACCCACGCCCATTGAATTCCGCAATTGCCGGACATATTTAGAACGTGAACTGGTTCTGTTAAAAAGAGCGCAAGTGGTGGTGGCGTTGGGCAAATTGGGATTTGACGCCTACCTGTCCATTCAGAAAGATCAAGGCGCCATCCAGTCCCGCGCGGCTTTTGAATTTGGCCACCGCAGGCAACATCAAATCGGTAAAGTGACGTTGGTCGGCTGCTATCACCCCAGTCAGCAAAACACGTCGACGGGTAGACTCACGGCGGAAATGCTGCGGGATGTATTCGATCACGCAAGAACATTACTGACGTGAGCTATTGCAGCGATATCAGATGTTGCCCCTTCGGCAGCACCAAAGCCGGGCCCGCAAACTCCGGTGCAATTTCCATCCCGTCAATCTCCACGTGCGTGGGTATTTTGTCCAAAACTGCAAATGCCCGCGCGTTGCTTTGATAGGCAAACTCAATGCCGTTTTTGTTGCTGTTGGACCAGGTGTTGGCCGACTTCAACTCGCCGTTGAAATCCAAAACCCGAAACGGCGGGACCAGCGAAGTGGGTAATATCGTGTGTGATCCCTTGGTCAACCAAACCGTGTTGGCATTGGTGAAAGGCCACAGCCGGCCATCCACCAACGCGGTTCCCGTCCACGGCACACCCGCACCACGCCGGGACTGGATCTTCAGCTGACCGTCGGCCTGTTCGACTCGATCCACCGACGATGCCGCGGCTGCCAGCAGCGGCAGATCCTGCTTCATAATTGAATTTTCGAAATACAGAGCCACCCTGGGAAACGCCGCCGCCGCCGTGTGCACCAGTTGGAACAATTCCACGCCGGTTTGTTGTTTAGTGGGATAAACGTCCTGATAGCGCTCAACAATATTGATGTCCACCGCCAGCTTATCCTGCGCGGTTGTCAGCGACGCGTACCGCGCCGCAATCTGCGGATATCGCTGCGGGCCCAGATTCCAAATCGTCGCCGGGTCTTCAATCAGAAACGTGAAGTCATGTTCCTGCAGCAAAGGCAACACCCGCGATGTGTCCGCGCCAAGCTTGTCGTGCATGGTTGTATCGAAGCGGTCGTCGATATGCGTCAGAGTCAAATCCAGGTGCGGCTTCATCATCCGGATGGCCTCCACCTCGGCGATCCATTCGGTCTGCTCCCGTTGAGCCAACTGTGCCCGGAACTCCAAAAAACGTTTCAGCCCTTCCGCGTTTTTGGACCAATGCCGCGGTGAATCGGTTTTGAATAGATCCAGCGGATCAAAGCCCGCGCCCGGTTCCTTTAAAGCCCGAAACTCCGCGCGTACGTCATCGTTCATCGGCGTAAACCGCGCCGGATTGTCCACGCCTTCCAGCGATTCAAAGTACAACTCCGCCAGATTCACGCCGTCCCAATCAAAGCGCATGATCAAATCGTGCGCGCCTTCGGCGGCTTCATTGAACGCAGCGCGATTGGTCAGGTTTACCAGCTTGCGCCAATCCAGGCGCGCATCCTGCAACATCGCGGTCTTCTCGCGCCATTCCGGATGCCCGTCCCAGAATTTTTCGCTAATGTGAGGCATCTCGAACCACGCATACACTTGAATCGCGTTGCGGTGGCAAGCATCAATCAAGCGGCGCAAATACGCGTCGCTCTCTTTATCGCGTTCCCAGTAATGCCACGCGGCGACGTGAATCGCCCCGATGCCCGCTTCGCGCCAGCGCGCGGCCAGATAGTCCAAATCCGCCCGCGAGCGATAGGCTGAATCGAAAAACGCCCACAAACGCCCGCTGTGAAACGGCGGCTCTAGTCCCAAGTCAGTCAACGCTTGCGGAATGTAGGGAAAGCGTTCGTAGCCATGTTCCCCGGGCCGCTCCGCTCCCCCATCCGCTCCCCCGTCGGTCCCCCAGTTAGCTCCCCAGTTAGCTCCCCAGTTAACGACAGAAGTAGCGATCCACAACACCGCGCCCGCACCGCGCCTGTAGCCGGCCATCAACGGAATTCTTTCGCGGCGTTCACGGGCAAAGACGATGGCGTTCGTAGGCAAATCAAACACCGGAACTTCGCTGGGATTTTCCCAGATGATGCGCAAATCCGGCGCCCGCAGGTCTTCCACGCTCTGCACTGCAACGCTTTTCGCGCTTCTTGCCGGCGCAAATCCAAACTGAGTGGCCAGCGGCGAATCGCATTCCAGGATCAGAATCGTTCCCTGCTCCACGCGTTTGGCCCAGTCAATTTCGCCCATCGCTTTCACGCCCATGGGGATCACCACAATGCTGGAATCGGCGCTTCCTTGAACCAGACCAATGGACGACAATATCGCGGGCCATGGTCCGGTTTCGGCTCCGGCTACATGAAATGTAAACCGCGGAGCGGCGCTTAACTGCACGCCCGCTAGCCACAGGAATGCCAACAGGAATGCCAGAAAGCTAACGCGTGAACGCATACCACACTCCGATTCGCAGATCCGTAAAGTTCGCTCCCCTCGGGTTTCCGGTGTTAACAATATAGGTCCCGCGCATGGCGTTCAGCGAAAACAGCAGGTTGGGCATTCGTTCAAAGCGAAAACGAAAGCCCGGGCCGGTCTCAAAATAGTTGGCCCAATACTGTTTCTTCAGGTCGGCTGGGAGATTGCCGTTCCAGTACAACTGCGCATGAAATCCGCCCAGGCTTTCGGCTTCCCGCAGCGTGTAACCAACACGGTTTTGGGTGTAGAACAACGTGTCTTTGTCAAAATGGCTGACGAACACCGCATCGTCATTGGTTTCGCCATAAAACCCGTGCGCCCCTTGCGTCAACATGTGGCCGATGCCGCGCGCAAACGTCACCCCGCCGCGGTAATCCGGTGTCATGCGGCTGGTGTTGGTGGCGGTGACGCGGTAGCGCATCTGCTCTCCCGCCTCCGCCCACGCGGAAACCCCGCGCCAGGTGTTGGTGGTCGCGCCGATGGCTACAGTGGCGGCATTTTCAGACAGATATTGCGGCGAAAATCCTGCGCCAGGCGCCACCGCATCGTGCGCGTCCCCCACCCACCGAACCGACAGATACGGCCGGACAATCCAGTGCGGCAAGCGCAGTTCGGTCTTGGCCTGCGCGTAGGCAAACAGATCGTGCCAACGCGTGGAAAACGTCGGCGAAACCCAAACGGTGGTGCGGAAGCGCGCCAGCCCCGCCGCTAGGTTTCGATACGCCTTGGTTGCTTCCTTCGCGGTCTTCGGATCGGGACTGCGCCGCGCCAGGTTAAACCATTTCAGTGCGTCCGCGTCATCCTTCAACCCGTTGTACGCCCAGCCCAATTTCAGGATCACATCGAAATCCACCGGATCGTTTTCATGCGCGACGTTCAAATACTTCAGCGCGTCTTTCATGTAGCCTTTTTCCAGGCTTTTGAAAGCGAGTTGCTTGGCGTCGACGACGTTATCGCTGGCTGCATTCTGCGGAGCCGATAGGGTTTTGGCCACCGTGGTCTGCACAGGCGCGACTGCGGGGACGGCAACCGGAGCAGTAACCGTTTCGGCCGGCCGCAGCGCCGCGCGAACCCGATCTGCCAACTGCTGATCGTTGCCGGCCAGCACGCGATTCAGCAAAGGCGAGGCCGCCTGCGAATCCCCTCGCGCCAGTTTCAACAAACCCAATTGCGCCACGGACAACAAATCGTCCGGCGATTGTTTCACCACGCCCTCAAACTGTTTTTCGGCTTGCACAGGTTGATTCATTTGCAAATGCAGATACGCCAATTCGCGGCGCAAGCCGTCGTTGCCGGGGTCCAGCGTCAGAGCCCGCTCGAATTCATATACATATGGATAGCGCGCGGGCAGCAGTTCGCGGGCCTGCTCGGCAATGCGCGGCTCGCTGCTGCGTGACGCCGAAAGCAACGCTGCCAAACCGTCCTCAGCACGATTCACCTGATTCCACACACGCCCTAGATCCACTAACAGATCGCGGCGCGCCGGGCGCAATCGCCAGGCTTTTTCAAAGTGCTCCGCGGCCACGGCAAGCTCGTCGCGTTGTTCTGCCAGGTGGGCCAATTCTTCATGACCGCTGAAATTATCGGGCGCGGCGGCCAACGCGGTTTGCCAACGGGCGATGCCTTCGCGTAAAGGGCGGTCGATATTTTCGAACGCTTCCGCCGCCGTCGTGTTGGTTTTGCGATAACGGTCGAAAACCCGCCGCGCCAGCACGGGTTGCTTGGTTTCATAGCACAAAAAGGCATATTCCAGCGCCACATGCTCGTCCTGCGGATCCAGTCGAACCGCTTCGGCGAACTGGTCGCGGGCAGCTTCGTTATTACCTATTTTCAGATAGGTGTAGGCCAGGTCTTTGCGAATCGCCGGACGATCCGGCAAGAGCTTGATGGCCTTCTGAAATTCCACCACCGCCACGTCGTAGTTCTTGGCGCTCAACGCTTTATACGCCTGATCGAGCTCGGTGTAACCGGGATCGGACGCTTGTGCCCAAGCCACGATTGCGGTAAATACAAGGAGCATTCTGGACATGCGGCCTATCTCCTGGTCAGATAGTGCGAAATGGCACGCAGTTTTCTCCGATGAAATCTACGGAAATCCAATGTTCATCAAGCAGCCGTAATAATGATCATGGCTAACGTATTCCTAACAGGTGGGACGGGGTATATGGGTTCGCGGTTGATTCCGCTACTGGTTTCCAGAGGGCACCGTGTGCGGGCGCTGGTGCGGACGGGCCCCTCCGGGAAACACAAGGGATCAGAGGCAAAGCTGCCGCCAGACTGCGAAATCGTGTTCGGCAATGCTCTGGAAGGCGAATCATATATAAGTGATATTGCTGATTCCGACACCTTCGTGCAGTTGGTGGGCGTGGCGCATCCTGGTCCTTCGAAGGCTGCGCAGTTTATACAGATCGACCAGTGCTCCGGGTTGGGGGCGATCGCGGCGGCCAAGCGGGTTGGGGTGAAACATTTTGTGTATGTGAGCGTGGCCCATCCGGCGCCGGCGATGCGGGACTACATTGCGGCGCGCACGCGTTGTGAGGAAGCGCTGATCGACAGCGGCTTGAACGCCACCATCTTGCGGCCGTGGTATGTATTGGGACCGGGACATCGCTGGCCGCTTGCATTGGTCCCGTTTTATTGGCTGGCGCGGCAATTTCCGGCGACGCGCGCGGGCGCTCTACGTTTGGGCTTGGTGACGTTACCGCAAATGCTGGGCGCGCTGGTTCAGGCGGTGGAGAATCCGGCGTCCGGCGTGAAGATTGTGGGCGTGCCGGAGATCGCGGGCAGCGTATCACAAGCATTCTCGGTACCAGCGCCGAGTAGTATGATGTGAGCTACAAGAGGAGAGCGAATATGCGCGTGTCACGTTTTCTGCCGGCTTTTGTGTTGGTGTTGGTGAGTGTCGCGATTCCGGCGTTTGCGCACCATGGTTGGGCGGGCAATTCGGATGACGAATTCGAGCTGACCGGCACGGTGGAAAAAGGCGTGAGCCTGGCCGGGCCGCACGCGACGATGAAGATCAAGGCCGAAGGAAATGTTTGGGATTTGACGTTGGCGCCGCCGGCGCGGACCGAAGGGTCCGGGTTGAAAGAAGGCATCATTCCCATTGGCGCGATGGTGACCATTCACGGCCATCGCAACCGCGATCCCAAACGTTTTGAAGTGAAAACCGAACGCGTAACCTGGAACGGGCGCACCTTCAATGTGTATCCGGATCGCAAGTAAATGAACTGGCTGGAGGGTTCTGCGCTGGGCCATGCCATGCGCGAATCTGGCGTTTGGACTTACGCCGTGGTGAACCTGCTTCACATTCTGGGCGTGGCAACTCTTTTTGGTTCCGTGTTGATTCTGGATCTGCGGTTGATGGGCGTTTGGCGGCGGGCTTCGCTCTCTGCGCTTCGTCTACCCACCGTACGATTGGCCGGATTCGGCTTCACCATCGCCAGCATCAGCGGGGTTTGCCTGCTTGCGACCAAAGCCACGGAATATGTGGGCAATCCGTTTCTGTACATCAAGTTTGCTGCGATTGCGTTGGGCTTGGTGAACGTGGCGGCGCTAAGCCGCACGCGGGCGTGGAAGGAAGGGAGCGAATTGCCCTGAACCGGCGCCCTTTCGCTGTTGTGCTGGTTGACGGCGGTGATGGCGGGGCGGATGATCGGGTATTGGTAAAGCTGAGGTTTCTCCGTGCGCCAATGGCCAGATTGCTACTCAGAAAACCGGGTGATCGTGCCAGCGCTTCCATCGGGAAAAATCGCGCGAATTTCCAGATCCGCACCAACAGCCTGAAGGTAGCCTGGCCCGCTGGACTCGATCGCTAAACCTTACGCCGTTGCAATGGCGTCGAATCCGGATATTTGTGGCATAATCGACCAAGATCGTGACAAAAATCTCTTTTGCGAGCCTAACAATGGCTATGTTGTGGGCACTCGCGTGTATCGGACAGACAGTTCCGCCAGAAATAGTAAGGAAAATCGAGCCGGAATATGGTGCCATTCCTTCGAATTTTGTGCTCGATCCGGCCAGCATCACACTACGCATTACGGATCATGGTGAAATCAGCGAATTGGAAAGCTACACCAGCTTACCGGACAACGTGGTTCGAGCGCTGATGCAATGGAAATTCAAGCCCGGCCGCATCAAGGGCAAACCAGTCCCTTATTCGTTGGTTGTGACATTCACAATTCGGCGATCCCCCAGTGAAATGCAATTCTTGGCTTTCCGGCCAGCGTCCGGAGACTTCTCCGCGGTTGGGGACACGGTTACGGAGGCGCGCCGTATGACCGAATCCAGGGCGCGCGAGGTAGCGAAGGATCTGAAGGACGACGCGAACAGTGCAGCGCTACGAGCGCGGTTGATCGCTTATTCCGCCGAGGCCGATTCAGATGAGTGGCGGAAGCTGCATGGCGACCAGTTGGCCTGGTTTGTTGAAAACCAACCAGGTGCCGCGATCCTGGCATTGCCCGTGGCGATGATCTATCCAACCACGCCGCAGGACCGCGAGGCTTTCGAACGAGTGAAGGCCATCTGGCTGGAAAAGCTGGCCAAGTTCCCGGACGATTTTGTGGTTCTGGGACACGCAACGTATTTCCTGCGTATTTCCGATCCAGAATTGGCGGCGGAGATCCTGATTCCTTATATTGCGAAATTCGGCAATGCCGCAGTTTGGCTCGGCGAAGTCTACGGGTATTCAGCGATGGGCGCGAAAAAATTGGATAAGGAGAATGGACTGCCGATAGAAGCCGACCCAGTTTCAGCGGAGGGATTCGGAGCGAAGGTGCGAGCGGCCTTGATTGCCATGAACGATGCGCGAGTCGTCCTGTCTGCCTTGACGGCGGTCAACGACGGTTTGCGATCTCTTGCCGGGGCCAATGCCGCCGGGGATCAGAAGGCCGGGTATGAGCAGAAAGATGCACCGCGAGTTGATTATTGCAAGCGGTTATTGGATCATGCACGGAGCTTGACGACCGAAGTGATCACGCGCTGCGAAGACCCGCCTATCCAACCTGGCGCAGTAATAACGATACCGAAGTCGACCAACCGTATTCCACCAGAGTACCCGGCAAGTGGCAAACTTCGAGGGGAGCACGGATCCGTGCATTTTCGCGCAGTGATCGGAGAAGATGGCACAGTACGCACCTTGGAATTTCTAGGCGGTAGATTCGCATTTTACGAAAGCGCCCGGCAAGCTTTGCTCCAGTGGAAATTCAAGGGACCTATGAGATTTGGAGTTCCTAGCGCGATGGGGGCGGTATTTGACTCGAATTTTGGGAGGCCCTGAGACTAGCGAAGTGCGCACGGCTTCGGGATGCCAGTCGCACCGGGCCGTTGATAGAACCCGCATAAACATAGCAGCGCTACAATGTTTTATAGCTTCGGTGCAGCATTCCACTCTAGTTGCGATGGGCGTGCGGTGGCTGAGCCGCAAATGTTCGGTTGTACTGTATGAGTTCGCGGCGGCCAAGCAGGAGAGCCCGGATGTGATTGGCTGGGCGACTCTTTCTGGATCTACCGCCGGTTCCATCGTCATCGAATGTAAATTGACCCGCGCTGATTTTCTGCGCGACGCCAAGAAGCCGGTCCGCCAGAATCCGCAAAAGGGCATGGGCCAGCGGCGCTATTACATGTCCCCACCGGAGGCGATCACGGTGAACGATCTGCCGCCGAAGTGGGGTTTACTCTGGGCGATCAAGGGGCAGGTGGTGGTCATCAAAGAAGCTCGCGGGCATCCGGAGCGGAATCTGTTGGCCGAAGTGCAGTTCTTGAGTTTGATGCTTCGGCGGGCGCAGATTCGCATCGGCACGCGGCCCTTATCGGAATGGCTGCGCGGCGAAAACCGCTTGGAAGCGAAACGCGGAGTGCCGCCCAATCGGTATACGGCGGCGATCAAGACAGGCGCGCCGGCAAGGCTGAGTGCGGCCCCACCCACGTCCCTTGGGGGAATCCCAAATCGTAATGGGCTTTAGAAATAGAATGAGGGAATGATGATTCGCCGAACACTACTAAAACAAGCTGCCACCAGCGGCATAGGCGCGCTGTTCGCGCAAGCTCTGATCTCGCAGGCGCAAACACCCCGGGGGACAACTGCTGCAACTCCAGGTGGCCGGAAGGTCCTTTTTGAACACGGCCTGCCAGACCTGACTCTGCAGAACTGGAACGCGACGTTGGTGGAGATTTCCTACGCGCCGGGGGAGAGCTCCGCTGCCCACAGGCATCCAGGAATCACCATCGCGTATGTGCTGGAGGGCGCGATCGCATCGAAAGTGGGCGACGAACCTGAAAAAATCCACGCCGCCGGACAGGCATTTTTGGAAACGCCAAACCAACTCCACGGAATTTCGCGCAACGCGAGCGCCACCAAGCCAGCCAAGCTTTTGGCGATTTTACTGGCCGAAAAAGGCAAGCAGTTGACGCTGCCGGCGTAACTTATGCAGGCCAGATTTGACTACGCGAAAGCCTCGCCCGCCGCGCGGGCGGCGATGTTGGCGCTGGAAAAAGCAGTGCGCGAAACCGGTTTGGAGAAGCCTTTGCTGGAACTGGTGCGTATGCGGGCATCGCAAATCAACGGCTGCGCGTTCTGTATCGACATGCACAGCAAAGATGCGCGGGCGGCGGGTGAAACCGAACAGCGCCTTTACTCTTTGAACGCCTGGCGGGAAGCGCCGTTCTTCAATGAACGCGAGCGCGCGGCGCTCGAATGGACCGAAGCGGTGACCAAGGTGGCCAGCTCGCGTGTTCCGGATGAAGTGTATGCGCGGGTGCGGCACAGCTTCAGCGAAACAGAGTTGACCAATTTGACGTTGGCGGTTATCGCCATTAATGGGTGGAATCGGATTGCGATTGCGTTCCGGATGGTGCCCGCGTAAGACGGCGGCGGAAGACACGCCGTAAGATACGACATTAAACTCCGGTCTGGCGGCCGGAGCTACCGCTACTTGGTTAATTCCTCGCGCATGTTTTCGAGCGATTGCTTCATGCTGGCGTCGCCGCTCCAGAAGCCGGGGTCGTAGTCGTCGCCTTTCAGGATCAGTTCGGCGAACAGCGGCACCAATTCGGGATCGCGCCAACCACGGCCCACTTCGTCGAGCATAATCTGCACGGCGTCTTCGTGTGAAAATGCCGGTTTATAGGTACGCGCGGTGGTCAGGGCGTCGTAGATATCCGCCACTTGCAGGATGCGGGCCAGCAGTGGAATATTTTCGCCCGCCAGGCTATCGGGATAGCCGGTGCCGTCCCAACGTTCGTGATGATTACGAATGATAGGCAGCACGGGTGCCAGCGATTTCATGGGCCGGCAAATTTCTTCGCCGCGAATGGTGTGCAGGCGCATGATTTTCCATTCTTCTTCATTCAACAAGCCGCGTTTGAAAAGAATGTTGTCCGGGATGCTTACCTTGCCGATGTCATGCAGGTACCCGCCGCGGTAAAGCGTAAGTTGTTCCGCTTTCGAAAGGCCCAGCGCGCGGCCCAAAGCGATGCTATAGGCCGCCAGCCGTTCGCAGTGCAGGCCGGTATATTTATCGCGCTGTTCCACCGATTGCGCCAAGGCGAACAGAATCGTTTCGGCTTCTTCCAGGGAATCGATCAGCGCCTTGTGGCGCAGCATGGTTCGGATGCGGCCGCGGATCACCGCTGGCTGCAGCGGTTTCACCAGAAATTCGTCGGCACCGGAATCCAGACTGGCGATTTCGTTGTCCACGCCTTGCACGCTGGTGGTCATCAAGATCGGAATCAGATGCGTTTTGCGATTGGCCTTCAGTGCCCGGCAAAAATCCGGCCCGCTCATCTGGGGCATCACCAGATCGACGATCACCAGATCCACATCTTCATGTTCCAGCAGAGCGATGGCGGCAGATGGGCGCTTGGCTTCCAGAATTCGATAAGACGAAGCCTTCAGCATGCCGCGCAGCAGACGGCGATTCAACTCCACGTCATCCACAATCAGAATGGTGGCGGTTGTTTGTGCGGCCTGCGGGCCCCGCTCCGCAAGGGGCTCCCAGCGCGGCAACTGCGATTCCGGACGCAGTGCGTTCAGCTCGTTTACTGTTTCGCGTATAGCGCGCATTATGAATTGGCCCAAACCCCCGACGGTAGGCAGGCCTTACTTACTTCATCGGCAAAAAGCAGCAGAAGAATTAGGTGGTTCTAGGGTGGTGCGCGAGCGCGGGGCGATTGGGGGGCGAATGGAATCTATTTTTCCTTTTCTTCCCCTCGGTGCTGGGAGTATCTCCGCCAGGGTATCGACCGCAGGCGAAGCGGATACAGCGTGCTGGTCAAGCTGCCGGAGAAAACTTACTATGGTGGTATGCGTTTTACCTCATTTGTTGGTTTGGGTGGCGCGGTTGTGTTGGTGGCCGCCGCGGCGTTAACCCAACAGTTCCCGCTTCGCCAGAAAACTGAAAAGCTGGCCACTGGGCCCATGCGAGTGGACAAAGTGAAAGACGGCTTGTTCGTGATTCGCGGGCCATTCGTGCCCTGCGGGACTCGCGGGTGCAGACCCGGTGGGGCGGACGACAAGTTGATCCACGAACCCGGCGACGTGGCCTTACGTGTGACCAGCGAAGGCGCGATTCTGATCGACGACAAGTATCCGGAAAATGTGGCGGATGTGTTGGCGCTGGTAAAGACGGTGACGCAGCAGCCCGTGAAGTTTTTGCTGAACACGCATCATCACGGCGATCATGCCAGCGGCAATGCGAACATTCGCGCCATGGGCATCAACATCGTGGGGCACAAGAATATCCGAGCGAATTTTCTACGGATTAAACAACCGGGCGAACCTAATATCACTTTCGCCGACGAAGGCGCTGTCTATCTAGGCGGGGTGGAGGTGCAGCTGATGTACCTGGGCCGAGGCCACACCAACGGCGACACGGTGATCTATTTTCCGGATTTGAAAACCGTGCACACCGGCGATTTAATCATCGATGCCATGCCGGTGATTGACTACAGCGCAGGCGGCAGCGCGATCGAGTTCATCAAGACTATCGACAATCTGTTGAAGGTCGACTTCGACACCATGATCCCCGGCCACGGCCGGGTGATGAACAAAGACGACGTGCGGGCCTATCGCAACCGTTTCGCGGAAATGAACCGGCGGGCGCGGGAACTGGCTCACAAGAAAGTGCCGTTGAATCAGTTTCAGGCAGCGTTGAAGTTGGATGATTTGGGTTGGGCGGATTCGGTAAGCACCTCGGCCTGGGTCACCAGCTTGCAGCAGTATTATGACGAGATGGGGCGGTAGCGCCGGGCCGCTGGATATTCTTCCGGCGCTCCCTTACGGTCGCGGCTTGGTGGTGAGCTATAAATTCAAAAGCTGAAGAACCAAAACTGGCGTCTTGCGTTGTGCGACATGCACCGAATCAAAATAAGCACCCAGCCGCGACCGTGAGGGAGCGCCGGAATAGCTTTTTGAACAGCCCCAGTAGCTGCGTTTTACTTACTCGAGCACTTCCCGCCCGGGCAGCGGTTATTTTCTTCGCAGACGTACTCGAACAAACCCATTTTGTCCCAATCCGGCTTGGCGACGATCTGGAATTCCTGTGACCATGGCTTGGTGAAAGTTTTGGGATCGTCCATCGTCAATTGATAGGCGATGGTGTTTTTATCTTTCCACGTAAACCGCTCGGTGGTTTTCAGCGCGTCACTGTGCATCCGATATTCTTTAGGATTTGTATAGAAGTAATCGTCAATGCCCCAGCGTTTGAAGTTGGTGCTTTCGACGACCAGCGTATCGCCTTCCCAGTGGCCCACCGGGTCGCCATAATAGGTGGGTTCGATCTCAGCGCGGTGCGCCCGGCCGTCGAGCGGAATCACGCGTGAGCTGCGCTGAAACTCATGCACGATGGTCAAATAGTTTTTGGTCTGGAAAAACTGCATGGCGTTGGCCGAGAGCATTCCGGCGGGGAAGCCGGCGGGCATGCAGAAATCGCGGGGCTCGTCGTGGCGAGGGTCGCCGGTGCGCGGTTCCAGAAACGCTTCGCCATCCGGTTTCAAAGGCGCGAAGTTTTTGCGATCAAACGTCGTCGCGGAACTGCGGCCGTGCTCCTGGCCAGGCAGATATGTCGGCCACTGATGGGTGCCGGTGAAATCCGGCTTGCCGTCGCTTGTTCTGGGAAAGTCGGTGCGCGGGATGCCGGCGGGGGTTTGCGCGAAAACAGCCGCCGTGACC
>JANXYJ010000026.1 GCA_025350105.1 Terriglobia bacterium
GGCTCCTTCTCCAGTAAATGGCGCCTTAGGATGGCGACCTTCTCTTCTGCCGTGTAGTGCTTCCGTGTCTTTTTCACGCGTTCTCTCCGTTATCTTAACGGGCGAACGCTCCTTCCAGTTCCAGCTGAGGCAAAACAGAAGCCCCCGGGCACCCGTTCTACCA
The DNA here is from genome assembly GCA_025350105.1 of Terriglobia bacterium. Taxonomy (GTDB): domain Bacteria; phylum Acidobacteriota; class Terriglobia; order Bryobacterales; family Bryobacteraceae; genus Palsa-187. The sequence continues at coordinate 164 of JANXYJ010000026.1, forward strand.
GAAGCTGAACACGGTGTTGAGGGGCGCGAAGTTTGACGCATTCTGCGAAGAGCAATGCCGCCGGTTCTACCATACGAAGCTAGGCCGCCCGTCGCTGTCCCCAGGCGTGTACTTCCGGCTGCTGCTGATCGGATTCTTTGAAGGCATCGCGAGCGAGCGGGGGATCTGCTGGCGGGTGGCGGACAGCCTGAGCTTGCGACGCTTTCTGAACTACGGACTGGGCGAAGCAACACCGGACCACGTGACGATGTCGCGTACGCGGCGGTTATTGGATGAGGCCGCGCATCAGGCGGTGTTCACATTCGTGCTAACGGAAGTAGCGCGGCGGGGAATGCTGAAGGGCAAGACCATTGGCATCGATGCAACGACGCTGGAAGCCAACGCGGCGATGCGCTCCATCGTGCGTCGCGACACAGGCCAGAGCTACATGGAGTATCTGCGGCAACTGGCTGCGGAAGCGGGTATCGATCCGAACGACGACGCGGCGGTGCGGCGGATGGATCGCAAGCGCGAGAAGAAGACGTCCAATGACGAGTGGGTGAATCCGCACGATCCGGACGCCGAAGTGATGAAGATGAAGCACGGCTCCACGCACTTGGCCTACAAGGCGGAGCAGGCGGTGGATCTGGACACGGGTGCGATAGTCGCGATCACCACGCAGGGCGGCGCAGTGGGTGATACAAAATCCATCGAAGAAACGTTGCCTGCGGCTGGGCTTGCGGTAGCCGGGCAGATCGACACGACGACGGCCAAGGGTCACTACAAGGTGCATGGGCAGGGGTTGTGCGAGGTCGTCACCGACAAGGGCTATCACGGCGCGGCGAGTTTGACGCAGATGACGGAATGGGGCGTGCGGACGTATGTGTCGGCTCCGCAGCAGAAGCGTGGTGAGGGGAAAGATCGGCCAGCGGTGGTGAAGGCCAACCTGCGCCGGGTGGAGAGCGATCGCGGCAAGGCGCTGTTACGGCGGCGGGGCGAGTTGCTGGAGCGACCGTTCGCGCATCAGTATGAGACCGGGGCGATGCGACGGTTGCATGTGAGGGGACGGGAAAATGTGGCCAAGCGCGTCTTGTTGCAAGCCGCGGCATTTAATCTGGCGCTGATTTTACGTTCGATCACGCGGGCGGGGACACCCAGGGGGTTGGCGGACCTGACGCAAACCGTTCTTTTCGCTTTGTTGCGTGTTCTGGACGCTCTGATCGCTTGTGATGCCCAGGCGCCCCGCTCTCTTACGCACACGCGATTTCATTCAGCAACGAGACATTGCGTTCGAGCTACGTATGCTTCGGTCGAAAATCGGGGTTCTGACACGGGCTGCTAGCCGCAAGCCCGGAACACCACAGTGTTTGCTCATGCTGCGTACCAACAGCAAGTTGGAAAATTTGTCTGCTACGCTCAACAGGCTGGGGATCGGATCTCCGGCGAAGTCAATGAAGGATTCATCCACAATTACCAGTTCCATGTCCTTGGCGTGTTCCAGGAAATCCACCATCTCATCGAGTGAAAAAACCTGGCCGGTGGGGTTGCCAGGGTTTATCACCAGCAGCGCTTTTAACCGGCGCCGCCGCGCCCAACCCAGATACGTGGTTAGATCCAGACTGTATTCGCGGTCGGGACGTAAGTTAAACAACTCCGCGTCGCGATGATCCTTCAGCTTTTCAACATACTCACCAAAGGTTGGGACGGGGACGGCAATCCGGTCAATCAAAGTGGTATTGATCAGCACAATCAGCTCCGTTGCCCCGTTGCCGATAATCAGGTGATCGGGATTGACGCCAAGCACCGTGGCCAGATGCTGTTGGCCCATCGCTGGGTTGCTGGAAGGGTAAGACTTGATCAGATTCGGAAAATTCTCTTGCAAATCCGCTAGCATCTCCGGTGTCGGATAGTACGGGTTCGTGATGAAGCAAAAATCAATGATTTTCTTGGCGTTTTCGTAACCTGCCAGGTCCGCCAGCGATGGCGAATGCGAGGTCTCATAGAACAAATGCTTGCGCTGCTCCGTCTCAATCAGTGCTGGCGCGGTGAGGTTCCCTTGCACTTGTTCCATACGCCGTTCTAACACAAAATCGCTATCGCTCTCAATTGTGGGCGAGCGATGTGCGCTGCAACGCGGAGCGGATAAGCATCCCTGCGTACGCATGATCTTCGTTCACAGGCGTATGGAACGTCAGCCCGTGCCGCCAGCTCGCCGGGGCCTCCGCGTGAACCCCACTCAGTACCACCCAGCCGCTACCCACGGTTCCTTCGACAATTGCCGGCGTCCCATCGGGATACTTGCCGACAACCGAACCCCAGCCGGTAAGCTGCGGCCCGTCTTCCCAATATTGATCCAGCGTGCCTTGGGCTGCGCCGTTGATGGCAACCGCCGCTTTACGAATTCCCCGCGCTTCCGCCGCGTAGAAGCGGAACTGCACGCCTTGTGTCAGATTCAAACCGTTATAAGGGGAGTTACCGGCAAAGAATGCACCCGCGCAGATTCCCAGGTAATGCAAGCCGTTCTCCACGGCCGAGCGAATGCTGGCGGTGGTATTGGCGGTCAAGCCGTTGCCGATGTCAACGAAATTTCCGCCCGGAACAATCAGCAGACGATGCGCTCGCATCTTCCCTTCGCTCATGAAATTCAATTCCGTAGAATTTACGGTGGAATATTTGAAGTGATTGCCGTTCAAAATGGCTTCGACGGCGTCAACGTCATTCGGCGACGTCCCGGTTCAATGAACAAAAGAATGGGAGCGATCTCGCTTGATTTCAGCGCTACTTTCTCGGCGTGAACCGAACATGCCGCAGAGAAGAGAAATGCAAACGCGGCGGTACCGGCGACAATTCCAAGGGACCACGATCGCATACGTACCGGCATAAAGGCAGGTCTACAAAAACGTCTTAAACTCCATCACATCGCCGTCCTGCACCACGTATTCTTTGCCTTCCGTCCGCAGCTTGCCCAATTCACGGGCCCGCGCGAAACTCCCGCAAGTTACTAAATCATCGTAGGCAATGGTTTCCGCCGAAATAAAACTCTTTTCAAAATCAGAATGGATCACTCCAGCCGCCACCGGAGCTTTGTCTCCTGCGCGAATCGTCCACGCCCGCGTTTCTTTTTCCCCGGTAGTCAAATACGTTCGCAGCCCCAGCAAATAATACGCCTCACGAATCAGCGTGCCGGACCCCGTCTGCTTCACGCCCAGCCCTTCCAGATACTCGGCCTGTTCTTCCGCCGGCAGCGTGCACAACTCCGCTTCGATTTCCGCGGACACTACCACAGCGCGCGTTCCGTGATGATGTTCGGCATAGTCCCGCACCTTCGGCACCCACGGATTCGCGTCCGGATTGGCCAGTTCGCCTTCCGCCACGTTGCAAGCGAATAGAGTCGGCTTCGCGGTCAGCAGAAACAGACCCTTCAATACCGCTATCTGTTCCGGCGTCATCTCCAGGCTGTTGGCGAATCTGCCTTCATTCAGCACCGGTTCCAGAAGATCGATCAAATCCAGCTCGGCTTGTGCTTTTTTATCGCCGCCCTTCGCTAGCTTTTGCTGCTTCGTGCGCCGCTTTTGGACGCTCTCCAGATCGGCCAGCACCAGTTCCGTATTGACGATTTCGATATCGCGGATGGGGTCCACCGAATCCATCACGTGCTCGATGTTGCTGTTTTCAAAGCAGCGCACCACTTGTATGATGGCGTCCACTTCGCGGATATGGCCAAGAAACTGGTTGCCCAATCCTTCACCCGTGCTGGCGCCTTTCACCAGGCCCGCAATGTCGACGAACTCAAAGATCGCCGGAATGATTTTCTGCGACCCGCTCAAAGCCGATAGTACCGCCAGTCGCTCGTCGGGCACCGTCACGATTCCCTGATTCGGTTCAATCGTGCAAAAGCGATAATTTGCCGCCATCGCCTTACGGGTTTGCGTCACGGCATTGAACAAAGTGCTTTTGCCGACATTGGGGAGACCTACAATTCCTGCGCTCAACATGTAAGTCTTGAGTGTACCAACGCCCGTAGCCCTTTCTAAACCGTAGCTCTTTCGAACCCGTAGCTCTTTCGAACCCGTAGCTCTTGCTAAAGCGTAGCGCTTTTTAAATCCCCTCCAACCGCCGTCTACCTGCCAGGATGTCCTAAAAACACAGCCCGCAACAAATGTTTGTCAGGATTTCCGCGGCCCGTGTCAGATAAACCCCTACAAGCCACACAAAAAAAAGTACTTGTCTCAAAATGAGACTTGATTTCTGCTCTGTCCCCGGATACACTTTCTAAACGATTTAGGAGATTCTGCACAGATGGCATCACCTTCACCCGCCCCAGCAACGCAAGCTGGCCTCGAATACATTCAAAAACAGGACCATATCTACTTTCGTCAAGCCTGGGTTCACCGCTGGATCAGTTGGATCTGCGGCTGGGGAGCCGGGGTGCTGGCGGCATCTGGAGTGGTAACCCTTAGTTGGGCTACTAACGATAACCACGCTGTGCCATTCTGGTGTGGCATCGCATCGGCCGGTCTCACCGCCGTCACGCAAACCGTGAAGCCGGACCTGTGGGCGAACGCCTACTACCGCGGCCATCTGCTGCTGGAACAGGCCATTGGAGATCACGTCCTAGGCAACGCCACCGCAGAGGACCTCATGAATGCCTGGCACCAGGCCCAAGGGGGCATGCCGGGAGCCATCAGTTCCGCTGGAAAAAACTAGCACCCGGGTTTTTACTGATCCAATCGCTCAACAGCTTTTAGGGGCCGTACTCACCTCCCGGCCCTCGTTCTTTCGTCAGTCTGCGATTCAACGCCACTGCAACACTGCATTTCCCCACACCTCAACCACTTGTCACGTCCCTTCACCCCGTAACCTTGGACTGCCCCGTACATTGTGGGCAAGGAGTCCGAGGCGCTCACTTGTCAGAGGGCCTGGATCGACCAACGGCGGTAATACTAGTAAAAATCGCCGGGGTTTGCGAGTGATGAGCGTCAAGTCGGAACGTGATCCGATCCCTATGCCGCTGCGGGTTACATGCGTGCCGCCCGATGTCGCCGGCGCTAAACAAGCGGACCTCTTGTGGCACGATGTAGTGCGGCGGGAGGGAGGGCGCCCTTGAAAGAACGTTTCCGATCCGCTACCTAACAGTGCGGTGTTACGTGGCCCGATGCGAAGAGTGTTTACGGGGAGTGTTTGCGAGGAGTCTTAAGGAAGGAAGATGCGGAATAAGCCGGAAGAAATAAACCGGAAGTAGTAAGTGATTAAACTCCACAGTACCAGTACATCCTTACGAAAATATACGCGTATTCCTGCTCCAATGCATGTTAGTATTACTTCGTAATTGTCGTGTGCGCGGAGGTCCCCCATGAATCAACGCATGAACACGCATCCGGTTTTGTGGCCTGGGATCTGCACAGTTTTCCTGGTTATCCTGCCCACCCTGTCTGCCCAAAGTGTACGTACACGCGCCGAAGTCCTTACCCAGGACGTCCTCAACGCTAAGGAAAACTTCACTCCCGCCCAACAGAAAATGGACTCAGCTTTGGTTTTCGCCGGTAAGAAGATCCGCGGCGAGTTAACGGGAGTTTCGTTCGCCGAAGCTATCCCCACCGTGTCCGCCGATCTTGACGGACTGGTGACCATCGACATTCAAGCCGATCCTCAATCCGGAGTTGACGCCGTAGCCGGACGCCTGGCAACCCTGGGCGGCCAAGTGGTATTCCAGTCGTCGGAATTTAGCAGCGTTCGCGCGCGAATTCCTTTGGTAAATATCGACGCATTAGCCGCTGATAGCGCCATTCGTTTTATCTTTAGCGAAGACAGAATGCTGCACAATGCGGGATCTCTTTCCACCCAAGGCGTGGTCGCTCACTCCGCCCGCGATGTGGTCAGCAACCTCGGGTTCAACGGCCGCGGAGTAAAAGTAGGTGTGCTTTCCGATAGCGCCAGCGCAGCCAGAGTTGCAGCCCTCATCGCATCCGGGGATCTGGCTCTGAATACAACGGTCCTTCCGGGTCTGGGCAGTTCGGGCACCGACGAAGGCACCGCCATGATGGAAATTGTTCAGGATATGGCGCCCGGCGCTCAAATCTTTTTCGCCACCGCTAGCGGCGGCCAAGCTGGATTCGCCAATAACATTACTGCACTGGCGAAAGCCGGCTGCACCATCATCGTAGATGACGTCTACTATTTGAACGAGCCGGTTTTTCAGGACGGCCCCATTTCCCGGGCCATCAACGCTTTTACCGCTAGCGGCGGTCTGTATTTTTCCGCGGCCGGCAACAACGGCAGCATTACCAATTCCACAGCTTCAACCTGGGAGGGGGATTTTGTGGACGGCGGCGCGGCCACCACGCCCGGCGGCGGCATCGTCCATAGTTTTGGCACCCAGAACTACAACGCCTTCACCAACGCAAGTACTCGTTATATCTCCCTAAAATGGGCTGATCCAGCGGGCGCCAGCACCAACGACTACGATCTGTTCATTTACGACAGCACCGGCACCACGGTGAAGGGGATGTCCACCAACACGCAGAACGGGACCCAGGATCCATCGGAACTGATTCAAATCGATCCACTGTGCGGCACCACGTCTTCCACTGGTTATTGCCCCGCGATTGGCGATCAAATCGTGATTGTCCGCAAAGCCAACGCCGCTGCGCGCGCGATGCATTTGGACGCGGGGCAGGGGACGCTGTCGCTGCCAACCAGGGGATCAACGTTTGGACACAGCTCCGCTGCCGCGGCCATTTCGGTTGCCGCCAGTTCCTGGAACAGCGCCAAGACCGGATCCAATCCATTCACCAACGCAAGCGTGACCGAAACCTTCAGTTCCGATGGACCGCGAACCATGTTTTATGCGCCTGATGGCTCGCCGCTCACCGCCGGTAATTTTCTCTTCGCCACCAACGGCGGAACGGCCCTGCAAAAGCCCGACCTGACCGCAGCCGATGGAGTCGGTACCACCACGCCGGGCTTCTTCCCGTTCTACGGAACCTCCGCCGCTGCGCCGCATGTGGCGGGCGTTGCTGCGCTGGTACAATCGGCCCGCCCCGATTATACGAACGCCCAAATCAAGACGGCTCTGCTGTCCACCGCCGTCGACAACATGACGCCGGGATGGGATCGCGATGGCGGGTATGGATTGGCCAATGCTTTGGCCGCGGTGCAGTTTGCTTTGGCTCACTAAATGAAAGTGATTATGGCGAGAATCACATCCCCAATGCTTGCGATTTTCTGTCTGGGTGTGTTCAGCACGTTCGGCACTTTCAGCCAGGGTGCGGAGCTATTGAACGCCAGCTACGCGTTTTCCGGCAGCGAAACGCCTCAGTTGGGGCGCACCAATCGCAACGGCGTAGCCGCGAAGTGGTCATCTGCCAAAGCTTTTCCAGGCGCCATCAACCCCACCACTTCGTACGGAGTGAAGCTGTTCACGGTGACACCCGGCGCTGCCCAGTATGTGCAAGTAAATTTCAACGATCCGAAGTCAGCCTTTTACGCAGCGGCGTTTCTGGATGACTACACCATCGCCTCGGGACCGGCTGGCAACACATTCTTAGGTGACTCGGGCGGCACCGGAAATCTGGGTGGCAACCCCAGCTACTTCCAGGTTTTCGTGCCCTTCGGCCACACGCTGAGCGTAGCGGTGAATGAAATCGCTACCGGCGGCGGTTTGGGGCGTGAATTCAAATTGCAGGTAGAGGGTTTTGGCGACACGCAATTCTCTCCGCCGTTTGCGCTGGGTCCGGATCTTACGGTTTCCGTTAACCATCCCGCTCCGTTCTATTTTGGCGGCAGCAACGACTACGTGATTTCAGTGACCAACGCCGGCACCGCGCCATCAGCGGGAACCATCATCGTGACCGATACGTTGCCTGCAAGCATGACCGCGCTGGCGTTGAGTGGCGCCGGATGGAACTGTGTTTTGGCTTCTCTTACCTGTACCAGTGACGCCGCGCTTTCACCTGGGGCCAGCGCTTCGCCGATTCGTCTGACGGCAAACGCGCCGGCGTCGGGTACCGGCACGAATCTCATCAACATGGTTACCGTTGCCGGCGGCGGCGATCAAGTGCCAACCAATAATTCTTCAGGTGACGTGACCAACCTGGTGCAAGGGCGATCGATCAGGCCGCACTCGCCGATCGTGCGGCAGTGAAAACATCTCAGTCACGATGAAACCGGACTTGCTAGGGGTGCGGTGTTTTCCACTTGGCGCTGGTAGGCCTGCAACACCTCTTCAAGATCACCAGCTAAGCGCAAGTGTCCGTGATCCAGCCAGATTGCCTTATCGCACATTTTGCGCAACAGATCGGCGGAATGGGTAACGCAGATCATGGTTTTGCCGGTTTGGCGAAAGCGCAGCATGCGTTCGAAACATTTGGCCTGAAAACTCTGGTCGCCCACGGCGAAGACTTCGTCAATCAATAAAATATCGGGGTCGGCGTGAATGGCAACGGAAAAAGCCAGCCGCAGCACCATGCCAGCCGAGTAGGTTCGAATGGGCCGATGGATGAAATGGCCCAATTCGGAAAAATCGACAATCAAGTCGAAGACCGCGTTGGTTCGGCTTCGGGAGAGACCCAGAAGCGACCCATAGATGCGCAGATTTTCCGCGCCGGTGAGTTCCTGATGAAATCCCGAACCCAATTCCAGCAGAGCAGCCAGGCGCCCTTGCAATCGGACTTCGCCCTCGTCCGCCTCACACAGGCCGGTGGCCAAGTTGAGCAGAGTACTTTTGCCGGCGCCGTTGGCTCCGATGACGGCTAAGCTTTCGCCGTCGCGAACGGTGAAGGAAACATTCTTCAGCGCCCACAACACCTGATGCTCGGATCGCCGAAACCAGCTGCCGATGTGCCCGCTTAACAGATGGCGCTGGGTGGAGAGCGAAAACTTCTTCGACACGCCGGAGAATACAATGCGTTCCATGATGCAAACCAATTTCTACAAGCGCTCGTAGAAGCGTCGCTGTAAGTGCTGAAAAATTGCCCATCCCAGCGTGAACATCAGCAGCGCGCTTAGGCTCAACTTCCACAGCAGGCGTGTGTCGGGAGCGGTGGCGTCCATTAAAATCTGGCGCAAGGAAACAGTCAACGCCGTGATGGGATTGAATTCGTACCAGCCGCGGAAACGGGCTGGCACTCTGTCAATGGAATAGAAAATGGGCACGGCCCAAAACAACACGCGGATGACGGAATCGACAATGTAGCGCAGATCGCGTACGTAAACGTCAATTGCGCAGGTGGCCAGCACCAGCCCCATGACAAAAACTACTTCCAAGGCCCACACCAACGGAAGGAACAACCAATAGCGCGTGATGGGATAGCCCAACACCAACGTAAAGCTGAGCAGAATTGCAATTTGAATCAGCATATGGATGCAATTTGCCAGTACGTTTGAGACGGGCAGCAAGGCCCGCGGCAAGGGAATCCGTTTGACGAAGCTGGCATTGTCGGCCACGCAGACCATGCCGCTGCTCCAGGCCAGGGTGAAAAAGTTGAAAGGGATCAGGCCGCAAAGAATGAAGAGTGGAAAGCCTTTCACGGTTTGGTCCGGAAAAACGTTGGTGAAAACGAACACCAGCACGGCCATCATGATGAAGGGGTTCAGCAGGCTCCACAACACGCCCAGGGACATGTTGCGATAGCGGATTTTGAAGTCCTTCAGTACTAAGTTTTGAACGACAAAAGGATAGTTGGCGGCGGTCATGCTTGCTTTCTAAGCATAACAGCGCAGGTATTTGGATATGCTAAACAATCATGCGCGTGCTGCTGGGTTTGCTTTTTGTGCCGGTGGGTTTGATTCCTATGATGACGGGCTGTGGAACGCCGCCGACCGTGGTGAAGGCCGATCCGACGCAGGAGCCCTGGTACGCTCAGACGGTGGCGCAAGCGGCCGCGATGAATCGTCAGGCGGAGAGTGCTTATAAGACTGGCGATGCGGATAAGGCCGCGGCGTTGATCTTGCAAGGCGAGCCACTGGTGGCGCGCCTGCTCTCGGTGTCACATCCAACGCTGGAAGCTGCGCAGGCTGCCGGCGACTTGGATCATTTGTATGGGCGCATGCTGTTGGGCAATCGTCATTACGGGGAAGCGCGTTTGTTGTTTCAGAAAAATTTGGCGCGCTGGCGCAATTGGAATCCACAAAATGAAGACACGCGGCGGCGCTTTCTTCAAGCTAAGGATGCGATTGCGGAATGCGACCGGCACATCGTTTTCTGATGTTTTGGGTTTTGATGTTTTGGGAATAGTATGCTGGAAGTCACTCCTTCTTCATGTCAAATACCCACGCTCTTTTTACTCCCTTCACATTTAAGGGGCTGACGTTGCCGAACCGGATTGTGATGGCTCCGATGACGCGGTCGAAATCGCCGGGCAGGGTGCCAGGGCCGGAAGTGGCGGCTTACTACAAGCGCAGAGCGGAGGGCGGCGTGGGGTTGATCGTAAGCGAAGGGACGTTCGTTCCCCATCCGTCGGCCGGTTTCGATCCTGCGGTTCCGGATTTCGATGGAGAAGAGGCGCTGGCGGGTTGGAAGCGGGTGATTGATGAAGTGCACGCGGTGGGCGGGAAGTTCGCACCGCAGTTGTGGCACGTGGGAATGAAGGTGACCCAGCATCAGCCCTTGCCCGGAGTGGTGCCCATGGGGCCGGGCAACATGACCCTGCAGGAAATTCAAGATACGGTGAAGGCCTATGGCGTGGCGGCGAAATCGGCGAAAGATCTGGATTGCGATGCGCTGGAGATTCACGCGGCGCACGGCTATCTGATCGACCAGTTTTTCTGGGAAGGCAATAACCAGCGGACGGATGCCTACGGCGGCAGCATTGAGGCCCGAACCAAATTCGCCGTGGATGTTTTAAACGAAATCCGGCGAAATGTTGGCCCTGATTTCCCGGTGATCCTGCGTTTTTCGCAGTGGAAGATTCCCGAGTTCGACGCCAAGCTGGCGCATACCCCGGCAGAGTTGGAACGATTTCTTACGCCGTTGGTGGAGGCCAGCGTAGACCTGTTTCATTGTTCGCAGCGCAGGTTCTGGGAGCCCGAGTTTACGGGTAGCGATTTGAATCTGGCGGGATGGACCAAAAAGATTACGGGTAAACCGACCATCACTGTAGGGTCGGTGACCTTGAACGAAGAGTTTATGACGTCATTCCGGACCGACACGACATCGAGCGTGACTGGGTTGGACGAATTGCTGCGCCGGTTAGACCGCGGCGAGTTTGATTTGGTAGCAGTGGGACGGGCGCTGATTGCCAATCCGGATTGGGCCGTGCGCGTGAAGGGCGAAGGCGTGGAGCACCTGCGCCCGTTCAACCGGAGTTTGTTGGCCCAGCTGGTATAAGAATGCAGCCGACGTCAACTTGACAAAATCTAACTTTAGACATAGTCTAATAAGTATGAGAGGGGCCATCCAGCTGGACGAACACTTCGATCGCGTGGGTCTGAGGAAGACTCCGCAGCGATTGGACGTGCTGGAACATTTGGTGCGGCGCCCGATTCATGCGACGGCGGATGAAATCTTCGCTGCGTTGAACCGACGGGACCCGCGGGTTTCGCGGGCGACGGTGTACAATTGCCTGCGCGATTTGGCGCGAACGGGATTGGTGCGGGAAGTACCGGGCGAAGGGAAAGCAGCGCGGTACGATGCCAATCTGCATCGTCATCATCATTTCATTTGCGATGTGTGCGGGAATGTGGAAGATATAGAGTGGTTCGATGTGCCGGCTTCTTCGTGGCAAACGGCCGCCGGTAAGCGGCGGATCCGCGAGTCTGAAGTGGTATTGCGCGGCGTGTGTTCGCGTTGCGCGTGAGGCAAGTTTTCAGCTAAATCAAGAGACAAGGAGAACGTTTTATGGCACAACTAAAAGAGAGCAAGACCATGCAAAACCTGAAGGACGCTTTCGCGGGCGAGTCCCAGGCGAACCGGCGCTATTTGTACTTCGCGAAACTGGCAGACGTGGAAGGGCATCCCGACGTGGCTGGCCTGTTCCGCGATACGGCGGAAGGCGAAACCGGCCACGCGCATGGCCACTTGGACTATATGAAGAAGGTGGGCGATCCGGCAACCGGTCTGCCTATCGGTCCGACCACCGATAACCTGAAGGCCGCCATCGCCGGCGAAACCCACGAATATACCGATATGTATCCGGGCATGGCGAAGACGGCGCGTGGAGAAGGCTTCGCGGAAATCGCTGATTGGTTTGAGACTCTGGCCAAGGCCGAAAAATCCCACGCGGGGCGTTTCGCGCAGGGTTTGCAGTCATTGGCCTAGTCAGTCATTGGCGTAGTCAGTCATTTGTTTGAATCGGCGGTTTGAATCGGCAGTCTCACACTCATGTTTGAAACGGGCGGATTGGATTCTGTTTCCGGTCCGCCTTCCCTACCTCCGCCGTAAGCGCTACTCTTCATCACATGGACGTCATCAAAGGCAAACCCACCGCCGGTCTTACCTACAATCCGAACGAGGAAGTTTATTGGGACAAGCCTGCGCTGCAGGGCGAGATCGACCGGGTTTATGAAATTTGCCGTGGCTGCCGGTTGTGCTTCAACTTGTGCCCGTCGTTTCCCGAGCTTTTCCAGTTTGTGGACCAACACAATGGCGACGTTCGCGCGCTGACGGAACCAGAACACAATCGGGTGATCGACACCTGCTATCAGTGCAAGCTGTGTTACGTGAAATGTCCGTATACGCCCGACGATAAGCACGAGTTTCAGCTGGATTTTCCGCGTTTGCTGTTGCGGGCCAATGCGGTGCGCAAGAAAGAACACGGCATCGATCTGCGGGCGAAGCTGTTGGCGCGTCCGGAAATGCTGGGGCAACTGGGGAGCCTGACGCCGGGAATTGCCAATTGGGCCAACCGGCAACCGCTGCTACGGAGCATTGTAGAAGCGACGATTGGGGTTCATCGTGAAAAGATTTTGCCGGAGTTCCAGCCGCAGACTTTTTCTGATTGGATGCGCGAACAGCCGGGGCCGAAAAATACAGACACGACGGTAGCCCTGTTCACTACATGTTTCGTGGAATATTACAATCCACAGGTGGCGCAAGCCGCTGTGAACGTGTACGCGAAAAGCGGCGTGGCGCTGGAATGCCCCAAACAAAATTGCTGCGGCATGCCGGCACTGGAATCAGGCGATGTGGAGTTAGCCAAGAAACTGGCGGCGGCCAACGTGCAATCGTTGTTGCCGGTGGTGGAGCAAGGCAAGAAAATTGTGGCCATCAATCCAACGTGTTCTTACATGTTGAAAAAAGAATATGCAGAACTGGTGGGCACAGACGCAGCCAAGCGCGTGGGCGCGGCCACCATGGATTTGACGGAATATTTGTTCGAACGCAAACGCGAAGGTAAGTTCAATCGGGATTTCAAGTCCACGCCGGGCAAGGTGGGCTATCATCTGCCGTGTCATTTAAAGGCGCAAAACATTGGCTTTCGCTCACGCGACATGATGAAGCTGATTCCTGGCGCTCAGGTGGAAATGGTGGAGCAGTGCAGCGCGCACGATGGTACGTTTGCGATGAAGAAAGAATTCTTTCCGCTTTCGATGTTAGCCGGGAAGAAAGCGTTTGACGAGATGAAAGAGACCGAAGCCAAGGTTATGGCGACGGACTGCCCGTTGGCGGCGATTCAGTTCGATCAGGCCATTGGCGTGCGGCCGATTCATCCCATTCAAGTATTGGCGCGAGCCTATGAAGCCGACGGTTTTCCCGAGAAAATACCTGTCGAAACCAAATCATGAAGCCAGTTGAAATTTCCGAAATCAGCAACATCGCCGAATACGAAGTGGAACGCGAAACACTGCGCCCCAAGATGATTGCGTTGAAGGACCGCCGGCGAGTGCGCGTGGGCGATCATCTGACGTTCCTGTTTGAGAATCGGGAAACGGTGCGCTATCAAATTCAGGAAATGATGCGAGTGGAGCGCATTGTAAAGGCGCACGATATTGCGCACGAAGTGGCCACCTATAACGAACTGGTACCTGGGCAGGGCGAGTTGTGCGCGTCTCTGCTTGTCGAATACGAAACGCCCGCAGAACGCGATGTAAAGTTACGCGAACTGCTGGGATTGGAACATCACATCTGGGTTGAGGTGGAAGGCGCGGGCCGGACACCAGCAATCTTCGATGACCGGCAGATTGCCACCGATCGCATTTCGGCGGTGCAATATTTGCGATTTCGTTTGAGCGAAGCCCAGCGGACAAACTGGTCCAAAGGCGCGGCGGTGGTGAGCGATCATCCCAAGTATCAAGCTGCGCAGCCATTGAACGCAGCCCAGTTGGTGGAGATTGGGAACGATTTCCGCTAGGCGGTTCGTTTTTCGGTGGTTGCCAGAATCACCAACAGCGCCAGCAAATACAGCACTCCGCCGAACAAGAGCGTTGCCCGCAGGCCGACGTAGATGGCCAGAACAATGGCGCCGCTGGATCCTAATACGCTGGCCGCGGCGTTGAGCGACCAGGCCCACCGCAGGGACAAGGGATGCAGTTGTTCCAACCGGCGCAGGCCGCTGGGGAACGGGATGCCCATCAGAAATGCAGCGGGCGCGATCAGCAACGCAGTCAGGATCATTTTCGAGCCGAGAGGCCACGCTGCGGCACCAGCGACGATCGATGGCGCTGCGAAGGCAAGCATCGTTACGGCGACTGCAACGCCCGCCAGGATTGTGATGAGTGACTGGTCGGTTGCAGCCAGGCGCTTGCTGCAATAGCTGCCAATGCCACTGGCGACGAGCATGGAAAACACGATGACGGTGAGTGCATATGTCGGGTGGCCCAGCAAGAGAACAAACTTCTGAATCAAGGCCACCTGAATCAGAATGTAGCCCGCACCTAAACAGAGAAAATACAGCAAGAACGCAAAAACGCCTTTTTGTTTAGGAAGTCTGGTTCCCAGAATCAGGCGAGGGAGGAACAAAATCACGAGCGTCGCGGCCAGGCTCACCAGCATCAAAGCGCCCAACGTTGGCAGTGCGCGATTGATCTTATAGTCGGCGCTTTCTTTGTTGGAGTTGGTGAGGAAGCCGATCAGGTCGCGGGGCTGAACGGTGTAGAAGAAGAACGGACGATCATCGTTGACGGGCGAAACATCGAACGGATAGATGGCCCAGAACGCGGGCGGGTTGGGGCTGGCTAACAACTGCGCGAAGGGTGTTGTGGGCGGATCGCCAGGAAGATAGATGCCTTGGAGTTTGGAATCGATCAACCACTGACGTGCGTTGGCGACGTCCTCCTGGGTAAATGGCCTGCGAGAGATCAGAACGCTATCTTGCGCTCCCCAGCCGCGGAGCTTCGAGGCATCGTCACGGACCACCATGACGTGTAGCGCGGGCTCTTTTTCTCCCAAGCGCGCCAGGCCATCCATCGCCAGACTGAGCAAGCGGAGCGACTCGCGCGGAGGATCGAAGCCCCAGCGCGTGAAAGCGATCACGCCGTCATCGGTAAGGTGCGAAAGGTAATCGTAAAAAGCATCGGTGGTGTAGAGATTGTTTTCGGAAAGCGCAAACGCGCCGGCAGCGGTGGAGGCCCATGTGTCCACGAGCGTAGCCTGAATCACCTGATATTTTTCGCCGCTGCGGCGCACGAAGCTGCGGCCGTCCTCGACGAACACGCGCACTTCCGGGCGAAAATACAGACGGTGGCTTTGCTGCGCGAATTTCTGGCGCATGATGTTGGTGGCGATAATGGGATTGATTTCGACGGCGGTGATGTCGCGGCTGCCGGAAGAAAGAGCCCGGCCGACGTCGTAGCCGCCACCGGCGCCAATCACCAAAGTTTTTGCGCCGGGGCGAAGGAAATAGGGAAAGCCAGGACCTTCGTGCGAAAGCGTTTTACGTTCGTTGGCGGAGAGGTGATCCCAATCCTGGGGCGCGATGGCGGTGGCGGCATCGGCGTCGATCACAACACTTAAGTAACCGCGATCGCTACTCACGCCCACGCGCGAAAAACTGTTCCACGCGGTGAATTGTTCCGGCGGAAGCTTCTGTCCCTTGGCGGTGCTGATGTCCAGGAAATGCCAGCGTCCGTTGGCGATCATGAACATCACCATCAGCAAAGAAACGGCAACGGCCATGGCGCGGCGGCGTTGGCCGCCGGCTTGATGAAACCAGATGGCTGCAGCGATGGCATAGAAGACGCCCGCGGCGATCAGTGTATTGGGGCCGCCGAAGGTATTGAGGAAGGGGATCAGCACCAGGCAGCCTGCGGCGGCGCCAGCGAGGTCAAAGAAATAGGCGCGGTGAATGCGTTCAATGGCTTCCGAGATCACCAGCGAAATGACGGCACCGGCGAGAAAGAAAGGACAGGCGACGATGAAGTAGACGCCAGCGAGCGCGAAGTAGCCGAGATCGGCGGGGGCCCAAAGAACCAGACGAAGGGCGAGCACAACAACGACGGCGTTCACCAACGCAAGCACGCCTAACTTGGAGTACAAATTGCCGGGCCGTGTGGCGACAACGTAGGAGAAGACGCCGCCGGCTCCCAGGCCGAACAGCGCGATGGAGATGGCCAGAAACGCAAAGTGGTAATAAAACACAACCGAGAAAATGCGTGTGAGCGAAAGCTCCAGAACCAGCGTGGCCAAGGTGGTGAACGCCAGGCCAAGGTAGAGCTGGTTCCAGCGGACATGATCGGGCGCGCGCGCAGAGGCGATATGGGGACTGGAAGTGATGCGGGACAATCTTCTACTGTAGCAAGGTGCTTGCGTGCAAACATAAACAACCAATTGTGTTGAAATACGTCTAGGAGAGCTATGGGTATCCTTTTCAAGTTGGGTGTGTCGATGGTGTTGAGTGTGGGATTGATTTGCGCGCAGAGCAGTCCGCCAACGCAGGCGGTGGTGAGGGTTGGCGACAAGAACCTGATGGTGAAATATTCCGCGCCGTCAGTGCGCGGGCGCAAGATTTTTGGGCCGGGCGGATTGCTGTCGCGCGATCCAAGTTATCCGGCTTGGCGGGCGGGAGCGAACAATGCGACGGCATTTCACACGGACACCGATTTGACGGTGGGCAGCGTGAACGTGCCGAAGGGCGATTATACTCTGTATGTCTGGGTGAAAGATCCAGAGGCGTGGGAGCTGATCATCAGCAAAGAAACCGGGCAATGGGGCCTGGACTATCACGCCGATAAAGATTTGGGCCGGGTGAAGATGAGCATGGCCAAGCCCTCCGCGCCGGTGGAGAAATTGCGGTACACGCTGACGGCGGTGGACGGGAAAAGCGCCAAGCTGGAACTGGCGTGGGAAAATCACGAGGCGTCGGTAATGATGATGGTGAAGTAATTCAGGAGGTTGGTTATGTTGAAATTTGCAGCTTTCGTTTTGGCAACATCGGCAGTTTTGATTCCGCCGGTAGTGGCGCAGAGCGGCCCACCGAAAGGCAGTCCGCCGAAAGTGGTGAACGCGGTTATCGCGGGCAAGAATATCAAGCTGGATTATTTTTCGCCGTCGATGCGCGGACGCAAGATTTACGGTGCACTGGTGCCGTATGGCGAGGTCTGGTGTCCGGGGGCGAATTGGGCCACCACCATTGCTGTCGATTCAGATTTTCAACTGGGGACGCTGAAGCTGAAGAAGGGCACTTACGCGCTTTGGGTCTTGCCGAAAGAGAACGACTTTGAGCTGATCGTCAATAGCAATGCGCGGGCGTTCCATCTGGACTACAGATCCGACACCGATATTGGCCGCATGAAGATGAACCTGAAGGCGCTGGATAAGCCAGTGGAGTCGCTGATGTTTGAAGTGAGAAACGACGCCGGGAATAAAGGCACGGTGGCGCTGCTGTGGGAGAACACAGAGGCCAGCGTGCCGATAGTAGTTCAGTAGAGCAAAAAACTACATCATCGCTGCGGGTGGCGCGGGATCGTGCGGATTGCCGGCGTTTGAAAATGGCAGGCGGATCATCACGAAGGCGAGCAGGGCCAGAACCACTAGGCCTGCGGTGTACGATCCGTCCTTGAAGATGTGGGGAAGGTCT
Organism: Terriglobia bacterium; assembly: GCA_025350105.1. Taxonomy (GTDB): domain Bacteria; phylum Acidobacteriota; class Terriglobia; order Bryobacterales; family Bryobacteraceae; genus Palsa-187. The sequence goes on from JANXYJ010000026.1 coordinate 18,094, forward strand.
TTGTCGAAGAATTTCCCAGTGGCCACCAGCAAGCCCATCAGCGCTTCGCCGGCGATCAGACCGCTGGCGATGAGGATGCCCACGCTATCGACGCGGGTTCGCTGACCTTCGTTGAAGGCGGCGCGCTTGCACATTGTGTCGGAGGCCCAGCGGATCAGCCCGCCGCAGAAAATTGCAAACGTGGTGGCAAAGGGCAAATACATTCCCACTGCCACCAGCATGGGGCTGCGGACTTTGATCATGATCATCGCCACACCGAAGAGTGCGCCGGTTACGACGAGAGGCCAGGGCATTTCACCGCCGACGATGCCTTGCGCGAGTGCCGCCATCAGGCCCGCTTGTGGTGCAGGCAGCGCGGCATCACCAAAACCAGTGCCGCCGCCCTTGATGTTTGCGACGTGAAGAATGTAGAGCGGGAAGTACATAACGAGGCTGGACAAGACCACGGAAATGAGTTCGACAATCTGAATGGTGCGCGGCGTGCCGCCTAAGATGTAGCCGGCTTTAAAGTCTTGCAGCAGTTCACCGGCGACGGCGGATGAAACGCAGACCACCGCGGCCACGCCCAGCACGACGGCGACGCCTTTGGCTCCCGACATTCCAAGTGACACCATTAATAACGCCGCGATGATGAGCGTGGAAAGCGTCAGGCCGGAAATGGGATTGTTCGAGGAACCGATCATGCCGACCAGATTCCCCGACGCGGTGGCGAAGAAGAAGCCCACGATGATCATCACCACTGCTGCGACTACACCTGCCAGAACGTTGCCTGAAAAGTAAATGTACAAACCGACCATCAAAACGAACATGACGCCGATCAGGCCGAAGACCACCTTGGAACCCATGTAGCGTTCGGTGCGCGCCATGGAAGCGAGCGACGGTTGGCCTTGCCGCACTTCGGCGAGAGCACGGCCGATGCTGGATGTCAGATTCTTGCGCATGCGAAACAGAGTGTTGGCCGCGCCCACCATCATGCCGCCCACGGCGATAGGGCGGACGATGTAGCGCCAAACGGCTGCTGCTTGTGTGGCCCAGTCGTTGTCACTGGGCCCGGTTGCGTTGGTGGGCATGAATTGCTGCAGGCTGGGTCCCAGAAAGAACAGCATCAAGGGCACCAGCAGGCCCCAAGCCAGCACGCCGCCGGAAAATTGCAGTGCGGCAAGTTCCGGGCCGATCACATAGCCGACACCTAAGTAAGCCGGACTGATGGTAGGCGCGGCGACGACGGAGACGGCTCCGGTCTGCAAAACATTTTTGCTCCCCAGCGGACCCAGCCGTACGATACTTTTGCCCAGTTGGCCCACGCGCATGAAAATGTTCTGGTCGGCGGCGAACAAGCGCATTTCGCCCAGCGCGTAAACCAGCGCGCCCAGGCCGATGTTCCAGAACAAATAGCGCGCTGCTTCGGCGCCGCGGCGTCCCGCTTTGTGAATCTCCGATGCGGCGACGGATTCGGGGAAGGGAAGGTCGGGGTCCTCCACCATGGAGCGCCGGACAAGGGATACAAATAGTACGCCCAAAATTCCGCCCACTACCATCAACGCCGTGGATTTCCAGTAAGCCACGGAGGGATCGAACGATGCCCAGGAGCCGGCGATCAGAAAAGCCGGCATGGTGAAAATGGCCCCGGCCGCGACCGATTCACCGATGGACCCGGCAGTGCGCGCCAGGTTTTCCTCCAGAATGGTGCCCTTCCAGATGCGCAGTACCGCCATTCCGATTACAGCCGCTGGGTAGGTGGCAGCGATTGTAATGCCAGCACGAAGGCCAAGGTAAGCATTGGCGGCACCCAGGACGACCGACATCACCAAACCAAGGAGCACGGCACGCAGCGTGAACTCCTTCATATTGGAATTTTCAGGTACGAAGGGAATGTGCCGGCGGGGCGCGCCCGGCGGAGTGCTGTTGGGTTGGCTCATGAAAAAGTTAGCTCAGCTTTTCTTTATACGAGTCTTTATACGAGTCTGTATGCCGGGCGCCGGTTCATGGGGCGATGACAGGTCCCGTTCGCATGATGATAACACCGATTGGCTCTGCCTCCGTTCAAGTTGTTATGCGGGCTGGGCGTTCCATTACGTCTTTTTCATGCAAAAAAAACGCCAAAAACGCCAGTGAAACTGCATCGAATGCGTGTATGATGTCATCTATAAGCGCGATGTGAATTTGCCAGCGTGGAACCTACGCTTGCCAAGTGATTGAGCGCATTTGACGAGAAAAATCGAGACCCAATAGTATATGGATTGGTTAAGCACTTTAGGCTACGCGATGGGGTCGGCCTGGTTGTCGGGCATCAGCCTGTACGCCACCGTGGTCACACTGGGATTACTGCAGCGCTTTCATCTGGCGAACCTGCCTGGCGATTTGGGTGTATTGAGCCACTGGTGGGTGATTAGTGTGGCCGGAGCACTCTACGCGGTGGAATTTATTGCCGATAAAATCCCGGCCGTCGATTCGGTTTGGCACGCTATCCACACTTTCATTCGTGTTCCGGCGGGCGCCATCATGGCAGCTTCTGCGTTTGGGCACTTCGATCCATCCGTGCGCACCATTGCCATGCTGGTGGGCGGCGGGGTGGCGCTGACTTCGCATGGAACAAAAGCCGTGACCCGGCTGGCGGCGAACACTTCGCCCGAACCGTTCAGTAATATCGCGCTGAGTTTCATGGAAGACTTTATCGCGGTGGGATCTTCCATCCTGATGGTGTTTCACCCTGTGGTGATTTTGGTCGTGGTGATCCTGTTTATGTGTTTCGCGGCTTGGCTGACTCCCAAGATTGTCCGGTTTTTGCGGAACCTGTTACAAAAGCCGCCCTTCCGGCGCGCGGCAGCGGCGGTGTAGGCAGGCGCCGTGCAGGCTGCGAGTTGGTGCGCGGAGTGGAGCAGGTTTGAGTGGGTGCACTATATGGGTGCACTATAATTGAGCGATATTCGGCGCGCTCGAATGCGCCAATGGTTTTAGTCCATAAGGAGGACAAACAATGAAGTTGGTTCGAGTAATGATGTTGATGGCCGCGATATTGGTAGCGGCGACAAACGTGATGACGGCGGCTCCGCAAGCTGCTGCAGCCAAGGCGAGCGCGCCCAGCGATAGCGACATTGCCGCGGCGAAAGCCAGAGGCATGGTGTGGGTGAATACGGAGTCCAAGGTCTATCACAAAGAAGGGCGCTACTTTGGTCATACCAAACAAGGCCAGTTCATGAGCGAAGCGGATGCGCAGAAGATGGGCGCCCGCGAAGCGAAATCAGAAATTGGTGAAAAAGGAAGCAAGGCAGTAAAGGCGGCGCCGGCTGCGGCAGCGGCTCCGGCGGCTGCAGCTGCAAAGTCGGCTCCCGCTGCGGCCCCGGCCGCTGTGACTCCGGCGAAAGCCGCAGTTCCGGCCACTGCGGCGGCAACTCCCGCTGTTGGCGATGCCAAGGAAGACGTAAAGAAGGCGACCAAGCGTACCCGCAAGAAAGCCGAAGAAACCGTGGATACGAAATCGGAGGCAGCGACGGAAGAGCCCACGACTGCCAAGAAGAAGCGTAAGAAGAAGACTGAAGAAGAGGATAAATAAGGAACTTTATGGGATTACTAGGACAACTAGCGGGTGGATTATTGGGCGGCGGCGGAGGCGGTGGAGCTGCCGGTTTGGCTGGGGCGCTGTTCAGCATGATCGAGAATCAGCCCGGGGGACTCTCCGGTCTGGTGCAATCCTTCCAGAACAAAGGGTTGGGCGATGTGGTGAACTCATGGGTGGGAACCGGAGCAAATCAGCCGATTTCACCGGCCCAAGTGCACTCGGCCCTGGGTGCGGATGCCATCAGTGCGATGGCGGCCAAGTTAGGTGTTTCACCGGATGTTGCGGCCTCAGGATTGTCCCAATTGCTGCCGTCAGTAGTCGATAAACTGACGCCGAACGGTACCGTGCCGGATCACTCCAGCGTGATGTCGATGGGCTTAAGTGTGATCCAAAGCCTGTTAAGGTAGTCCCTTCGAAGCGTCGTATCTTTCCCGTTGCATCCTTACCAGTTGCACCGTCCAGTTGCATCTTCGGAAATCCAGGGGAACAGACTGAGCGCTCCCGGGCCGCATGGCCTTGGGAGCGCTTTTTATTGCAGTGGCCACGGTTTATCTAGTACTACTAGGACTTGAAATACCAGCAAGTGCTTGAATTGCAGGGATATTCCTGCCACACTACCTGCGAGTCGTAATACTCAAATTGCACGACTTTGCTCTATTTGACGATTTGCTTACTTTAACGACGTTTCGCCTCGGGTCAAGCCGGGCACAGTCGGAGGGTGCCCGGTTGAATCGGAGCGTTTCCAGGAATAGACCACCAGCCACAGAGTACTAATCTCGCTTGGGCCGATGGTCCTACCCCGCCGTAGTATTACATGCTTCCCCCGCCCCCACCTAGGTACTTACTCGGATTCCCTATCGGACGGTTCAGGAATAGATTTAGAACAGACCGAAATGTGGATTTCTATTCTATCTTTGAAGGCCTGCCATGGGAAAGCCTGCGGTGCATCGACGAGCCGCGGCGCCATCGGTGAGGAAGGCGGGGAATCGCGGGCAGTCTGGCCGGTTTCTCCTACACGCAAACGCAGCACCAGCGGCAGCACGCTGGTGGAAGGCATGTTGATGCTGCTGCCCACTCTGGCTTTGATTTTTGGCTTCGCGGATGTCTCGCTGATGCTGTTCCGCTGGAGCACGCTGCAGAACGCGGTGCGCGAGGGCGCCCGCTATGCCATCACCTTTCAGCGCAGTGGTGCGTTAGGACAGGATGATTCCATCAAGAAGATCGTTGAACAATATGCCATGGGATTTGTGAAATCCAGCAATACTCCGGCCACCATCTTCGTAAACTATTTCTCCACCAGCGCCCTGACCACCGCGATACCTTGCGACACGCACGTCAGCGGGTGCACCGCTGTCGGCGGCAATGTGCCTGGAAATCTGGTGGAAGTCTCCGCCAGCACACCCTTCAGTTGGCTGGCGCCGCTGAGTGGAACTTATGGTTCGGGAAGCGATGCGGTATATAGTTCCACGGCGCTGACCATCAAGACCTATTCGTCGGATATTTTGGGTGGTTATCCAGCTGGGGTAAGCAGTGTGACGCGATGAAACCAGCATTCTCAAAACGATTCTTTGCAAATCCGGCTTTAAGCCGGCGGCGGCAGATTGCCCAGCGCGGCCAACAGGCGGTGGAATTTTTGTTGGTGGCGATTGTCTTTATTCCCGCGCTGATGGGCATGTTTATTGTCGGTTGGAACATGATCCGCACCATTCAGACCAAAGAAGTGGTACGCGATCTGGATAGTTTGTTCATTAAGGGAACGGATTTTTCCACCTATCAGGCACAGCAACTTGCACAGAGACTGGCATCCGGACTGGATCTCCAGTTCCCCTCGTTTAGCGGAAGCATTGCCACCAATACCGCGGCGTCGGGGAGCGGAATCATCATCGTTACCCAGTTGATGTATGTGGGCCCCACAACCGGCAGCCAGTGCGCCTCGGTCGGCGCCAGCAACTGCGTCAATCACGATAGCTTTGTGTTTACCAAGCGGATTGAATTCGGCAGTTCTACTTGGCTGGCCGCACATCCCAGTGCGATCGGGGAGTACACAGGCACCGGAACCGACGCGTTGAGCAGCCAAGGCGTAGTACCCAGCGTGTTGACCAACACCAGTGCCAAAGTGGCCTCCGCCGGGCAGGCATTACTGAACAATGATTTCCAAAGCAACAATGCTGGGCAGACAGATATCGTCGATGGCCAATTCATCTTCGTGGTGGAAGGCTACTTTGATACGCCCGCGTTCAGTCTGGGTAATTTAACCAGCCAGGGCGTGTACTCACGATTTTACTTTTAGGAGGGTTATCCAATATGAGACTAGCGAAACGGCGGCAAGGAAAACAGGCGCGAGAGCGGGGTTACACGTTGGTGTTGGGCGTGTTTGCCTTCTTGTTTATCATCCCGATGCTGGGTTTGGTGGTGGACGTGGGTTTCCTCTATGGAGTGAAAGGCCAATTGCAAGCGTCGGTGGACGGAGCCGCGCTGGCCTCGGCCAGGGCGTTGACGTTGGGCGCCACTACCAGTGCGCAGGCCACCAGCGCGAAACAGACCGCGGTGAACTGGTTCTACGCCAACTTCCCGCCCAATACCTGGGGTACCAGCAACACGGTGATGGACACCACCGACGGGCACGTGATGGTGTACGACGACGCCACCAATGCCAATTTACGCCATGTGGACGTGTTGGCCAACACCACCGTTCCTACCTACTTCATGAAGTGGTTCGGTGCGACCACCAACACGATTTACGCCAAAGGCTATGCCACCCGTCGCGATGTGGTGGCCATGATGGTGCTGGATCGATCCGGTTCCATGGGCTCCAGTTGCGCCAATCTGAAAACCGCCGCTAAAACTTTTACAGGGCAATTCGCGGCGGGCCGGGATCAGATCGGCCTGATCTCCTTCTCGGGGAGCGTTGTGGTGCAGGCCGCGCCTGCCACCACGTTCCAAACCACACTGGGTTATTCCAATACCTCGGGGTCTGGTAACGGGGCGATCGACAACATTGCGTGCAACGGCGGTACGGCATCCTCCGATGCCATTTCCCTGGCCTATAACGAGCTTTACAAAAAGGCGCTGCCGGGTGCATTGAACATCATCATGTTTGAGACAGATGGCCAGCCAGATCAATCCACTTTCAATTGGTGGGATGGCACCAGCTTCGGAATTTCCGCGACCAGTAACTGTACAGATAAGAACGGAAGCAAGGCAAGCGGCGGCGGCTGGGTTGCCTCCACCGATGCACGCGCCTGGTTTCCGGGCATGACGATGGGGCCTAGCGGTTACATGACGGACGTTCCGTCCGGCGCTATCGGCGGCTATTACCGCGATACGACCAGCTATTATATGTTGGGCAATCCGATCGGAACCAGTGTGAGCAGCGGCAACAACGACGCGCAAATTACTTCCTCTGCACCCGGCTGCACATTTCAAGGCGGCTGGTCCAGTTCCATCGCCGACTTTGCATGGCTACCCGCCACCGACGTGTACGGAAATGCCGTGAACCCCACCTACCCTTCCGGCACCATCGTGCCCGGCACGGCGTCGACTTCTGCTTATAAGACGGTGACGACGGGTACCAATGGCCGCATCATCCTCGGCACGTCGAACGACGCTACTTATAGTCTTAACTCGACGATCAACACGGCGGAGAATGCCGCCTATCGCGCCCGTGGCTCCTTCAAAAGTTGCAGTGGGACCACCTGCATCTCAACTGGCAGCACACTGCAGGCGTACGTTTTCGCCATCGGTTTAGGTTCCAACGGCGGAGTGGACCATACGCTGTTGCAGCGTATCGCGAACGATCCCAACGGTGACGTCTACAACTCATCGGTAACGGGCATCTCCGGGGTCACCTCGCCCAATACCGGCTACTACAACCCCTGTGCCTTGAATGCGTCCTGCGCCACCTTCAGCAATCAACTCCAGGGCGTCTATATCTATTCGCCAACCGCCGCGCAGCTTAACAGCGCATTCCTTGCGATCGCTTCCCAGGTACTTCGCTTAAGCAACTAAGGCAGTACCAAGTACACAACCGGCCCAGTGCGGAAACGCGCTGGGCTTTTTGTCTTTTAGAGCGTCTTCTAAAGCTCTTTCGACCTGATGATGCAGGCGCACGCCAGGCCGTCTTTCAGCGCCTGTTTGGTTGCGAACGCCTTCATGCCCGTTTGCACGTAACCCAGCTTTCTATAGAAAGGAGGCAGTTCCGTGCGCAGAGTCAGCACGGTGATGTCCATGTGGGTGCAGCCTTTGGTGCGGCAGTGCTGTTCGGCGGCGTTGATTATCGTGCGGCCCAGGCCCATGCCTTGGCGCGTAGGGCTGACGGCCAGCATGGCAAAGTAACCGCGCCTACCCGGAAATTCGCCGCGAAGTTCGGTGTAGACCGAAGCAGCGATGCTGCCATCGTCATCGGCCAGCAAAAATTCGCCGGTGCCCAACATTGCCTGCAGTTCTGCTTCTGTGGTGCGGGGTCCTGCGATGAAGGTCTCCACTTCAAAGGCAAGGTTGATCAGTGGCAGCATCGCCGGGATGTCGGTGATGGTGGCGTGGCGGATGATCACAGCGCGATTATTTCTTCGCTTTCACATCCGGCCGCTTGTCCAACACAAATCCGTCGCGGTTGGGCATTTTTACTTTGGGCAAGGTCATCGCGTTCATCTCGTCGTTATCGCCGATGATGCCGTTGGCGTTTAGCACGAAGGCAACCGCCGCGTACACTTCGTCCGGCTTCAGAGTGCCTGGTTGATCGTAGGGCATGGCTCGGCGGACGTAGTCGAAAACGGTGGTGGCGTAGGGCCAATAACTGCCGACGGTTTTGATGGGCTTGGGTGTATTGATGGTTCCCGCGCCGCCCACCAGTGCAGGATACTGCCCCTGCCGCCCTTCGCCTTTATCGTTGTGACAAACGGAGCATTTTTCCTTGAATACATCCTTGCCTTTGACGGCGGTGCCGCTGCCGGGGGGAAGGCCGCGGCCATCGGGGAAGACGGTGAGGTCCATGGCCTTGATCGTCTCCTCTGTTGCGGGCCTGCCTACGCGCGGCGTTTGCCCAAATCCGATACAGGAAATGGCGATCAGCAAAAAAGTCTTCATGATTACGCGCCCTGCTCCACGTGAGAAACCGTGCCGTCGGCCCGCACAAACCAGGTCTTGATCTGGTTGTTGTGATAGCCAAAATTTCGGCCGCGCACGGCCAGCATTTCTTCCGCGGCGGGTTGCAGGTAGCCGGTTTCGTCGGTGGCGCGCGATTGAATGGAGGTTGCGCTGCCGTCCCAAATCCAGGGCATGCGAAAACGGGTAAATGCCTTGGCGAAACCGGCCATTTGCAGTTCAGCATCTTTCCAAATCCTGCCGCCATCGGTGGAAATTTCCACGCGAGTGATTTTGCCGCGGCCGGACCAAGCCAACCCCGTGATGTCGTGCATGCCAGGACCTGCCGCGATCTTCTGCCCACCTGCAGGACGAGTGATCACGCTTTTGGCTTCGTTCTCAAAGCTGAACTGGCGGGCCTTGCCGTCCGGCAACAGGTCAGTGTAGAAAGCGGTTTCGTGCGTGGTCATGGCCGGGCCGTCAGCCAGGTTCAAACGCCGCAGCCATTTGATGTTGGTGTTGCCTTCCCATCCAGGAAGCAGCAGGCGCATAGGGTAGCCTTGTTCGGGACGAATGGGTTCGCCGTTCTGGCCATAGACGATCATGGCGTCGTCCAGCAATTTTGCCAGAGGAATGCTGCGGGTCAGCTTGCAGGCGTCACCGCCTTCGGCAATCAGCCATTTTGCCTCAGGCTTCAGCTTGGCTTCGGCCAGCAATAACTTCACCGGCACACCGGTCCATTCACTGCAACTGGCCAAGCCATGGCTTGCCTGGGGATCGGGCGCCAGGTTACCCGAATACTCGCTGCGGCCATTGCCAGAGCATTCCACAAAATGGACCCGCGATTGCGCAGGAAAGCGTTTCAAATCATCCAGAGAATACACCAGCGGCTGTTCCACCAGCCCGTGAATCAGCAATTCGTGTTTGGCGGGATCAATGTCCGGCACACCAGAGTGATGCCGTTCAAAATGCAACGACGACGGCGTGATGATGCCGTAGGTATCCTGCAAAGGCGTCCGCGAGGCACCGGTGGAGGGTGTTTTCGATTCCGGCGGCAGCGACCGCGCAGCAGCCTCATGCGGCGAGCGATTGCCGTATTTGGATGGCGCGGTGCCCAGCATACTCGGTGCGGTTTCGGCCGGCTTGGTGTTGCAAGCGGCAAGCGTAGTGAGGCCCGCAGCCGCCACACTTGCCGAGAGCGCAATCAGGTTGCGCCGGCTGGGCTTTGTGTTCGGCAACTCTTCTTCTGGCTTTCTCGTCCCGGGCGTTTTCATAGGGTCAGGCTATCACAAAGGCAGGCGCGGCCAGTAATGCGATTGCAGGAAAACCGAGGTAGGCTTAAGAGTATGAAACATTTACTCGCATGCATGTATGTCGGAGTATGTTTCCTTGCTGGCGTTGCCAACGGGCAATCGCAAATTGGCGGGGCGACTCTGAACGGAACAGTAACGGACCCATCGGGCGCCGTGGTGGGAGGGGCGAAAGTAACGGCGACGCAAACCGCAACGGGGTTTACGCGGGTGACGGAAAGCAGTGACCGAGGCTTGTACAGCCTGTCGTCCATCCCCGTGGGAGCCTACGACATCGCGGTGGAAAAAGGCGGTTTCAATCTTGCGAAATTCAGCGGCATCACGCTGACCATTGGTGCGGTGGCCACCTTGGACGTTAAATTAGCGGTGGGCGCGGTGGCGGAATCGGTAAGCGTGGAAACCACCCTCCCGGTGGTGGAAACGACGCGTTCGCAAACCTCCACCGTAGTGGATAGCGCTTCGGTCGGCGGATTGCCGATCAATGGCCGCAATTTCCTGGACTTCGCGTTGCTTACGCCCGGCGTGGTGCGCGATCCAACCCGCGGCGGCGATATTTCTTTCGGTGGGCAGCGCGGAACGGCGAATAGCTTACAAGTGGATGGCTCCGATGCGAACAATACATTTTTTGGACAATCCACTGGCCGGGCAGGCACGGGTCGCAGTCCTTATAGCTTCAGCCAGGATGCGGTGCAGGAGTTTCAGGTGAACACGAATACGTATGCGCCGGAGATTGGACGGGCCGGGGGCGGTGTGGTGAACGTCATCACCAAGAGCGGCAGCAACCAGTTCCACGGCACCGCTTTTGAGTTCTTTCGCGACAAAGGCCTAAACGCCAATAGTTGGGAGAACAATCGCATTGGCGTGGCCAAGAGAAACTATCATTACAACCAGTTTGGCGGCAACCTTGGCGGTCCGGTGAAGAAGGACAAAGTGTTCTTCTTTTTCGACTTCGACGGCCAGCGCAATACGGAGCCCATCACGGTGATTTTGCCGGTGGCGGCGCCCGCCGACGCGCTCTCGCAGCAAGGCCGGGCGGCGATTCAGCAATACCTGGCGGCATACCCCCGCAGCTTGAATAACAACGTTTACCTGGGTAAAGTGGACTTCAATCTGACCGACAGACAACGGTTGAGTGTGCGCTACAACGCCAATCGATTTACCGGCATCAACTATGAAAACTCCGGCGCCACCAGCGCCGCCGGTCACTCCGGCAACGCCAGCGTCCACACCGATAATATTGCCGGCACGCACACGTTTGTCTTAAGCCCGACCACGGTGCTGGAATCGCGCTTTACTTTCACCCACGATAACGAACCCGGGGAAGCGAATTCCACCGCGCCCGAGGTGGTTTTGCAACAGAGTGGCACCACGGTGCTCAGCTTCGGACGCAACAATTTCAGCCCGCGCTACACCAACGCCAAGACTTTTCAATGGGCTGAAGGCCTTTCCCATGTGCGCGGCGGACACAGTTATAAGATGGGGGTGGATTTGATCTTCCAACGCATCGATAACTTCTTTCCCGGATTCTTCAGCGGATCCTACACCTATACGAGCTTTGCAAATTTTGCCTCCGGCACGCCCTTCAGCTTTACTCAGGCCTTTGCCGGAGCGAATACGGACGGCCCCTTGTCCAAACCCAATTCCAGCGAATACGCATTTTATGCACAGGATTCCTGGCGCGTATCCAATCGTTTAACCCTGAACTATGGCGTCCGTTACGATCTGTTCAGCTATGCCAATCCAACCGTGAAGAGCCCTGACGCAGGTTTAGCAGCGCTGGGCTTGGATACCAGCCGCATCAATCTGGATACCAACAACTTCGCGGCGCGTTTCGGATTCGCCTACAAGATTTCCGACGCCGGCAACATGACCATTCGCGGCGGGTACGGCAACTTTTTTGGCCGCACGCCCAGCATTATGACCGGAACCGCCTTCACGCAAAACGGCATTCAGGTGCAGACTTATACGCTCAGCTCCAATTTCCCCGTCTATCCCAACGTGTTGTCAGCGCCCCCCGCGCTGAACCGGACTCCCGATATTTTCCTGTTTGACCCGAACTACGTGCAGCCGGTCACCCATCAGTGGAGTTTGAACCTGGAGCGTCAACTTGGCCACGATTACTCCGTCACGCTGGGCTACCTGGGTGTACGTGGCGAACATCTTAGCCGCACGCGCGATATCAACCTGCTGCCCTCGGTTGCTGTGCAGGGCAGTTTTGCCAACGGCACGCCGGTGACGTTTTTCCGCCATCCGGGCCGCCCCAATGCAGCCTTCCGGCGCATCAGCCTCTTCGATAGCGGCGCCGATTCCATCTATCACGGCGGCTTCCTGCAGCTTTCCAAACGGCTGTCGCAAAACTTCCAGGTGCAGACCTCCTATACCTTGTCGAAAGTGCTGGACACGCGCCCGGACTTCACATCCGTGGTGGTGGGCAGCGACGATAGTAAGAACGCGCAGGATACCCTGCTTCCCAATGCCGAACGCGGCCGCGGCAATGCCGACATTCGCCACCGTTTTGTGTTTTCGGGAATCTGGAACATCGATTATGGCAAGAGTCTAAGCAACCCGGTTGCGCGCGCGCTTTCGAGGGGATACCAGTTCTCTTTGATATCGACGCTGCAAAGCGGGCGGCCCATTTCCGCCACCGTGGGCAGCGATCCGAATAACGACGGCAACACCGGGACTGACCGTGCACCCGGGCTCGGCCGCAATACGATTGAGGCGCCAGGCTTTGCCCAGATCGACATGCGCTTCACGCGCGACATCGCGCTTTACAAAGACCGCACTTCGTTGAAGCTGATTTTTGAGGCGTTTAACTTGTTCAACCGGGCGAACTTCAACGCCATTAACACCGCGCAATATAGCTTCAACGCCAACACGCGCATCTTCACTCCCAACGCGACGTTCCTGGCGCCGACGTCTACCTTTGATCCCCGCATTCTGCAACTGGCGGCGAAGATCACTTTCTAGCTGTTTTCATGCGGGCAGGGACGAACTCTGCCCGCACTTTTCCTGAATCCCTTGCGCCAGGTTGTGCTTCTAATGGAGCTAAGGGCTGTGTCTGTTTGCAGGCGCAGCCGGCAATCACTACAATGAATAGACATTCCTCTTAAGCATCTATATCCATATTAAGCATCTATATCCATGGCCCTGGCTGCTTCGCAAACTCCCGTAAAATCAACCAATTCGCTGCTGGCAACCATCGGCAACACGCCGCTGCTGCGCTTGGCGAAAGTGGATCAGGATCTGCCCGGCGTGGAGATCTACGCCAAGGCCGAGTTTTTCAATCCCGGTGGATCGGTGAAGGACCGCGCGGCTTCGCGCATGATTGAAGAAGGCGAACGGAGCGGGAGGCTGACCAAGAACCATGTTCTGCTGGACGCCACCAGCGGCAACACGGGCATTGCGTATGCGATGATTTGCTCCATCAAAGGCTACCGGCTGAAGTTGTGCCTGCCCGCCAATGCCAGCCACGAACGCAAACAGATTCTGAAATCCTACGGCGCGGAAACGGTGTTTTCCGATCCAGGCGAAGGCAGTGACGGCGCGATTCGTTTGTGCCAGAAGATTTTCGCCGAAGCGGCCGAGAATTACTTTTATCCCGATCAATATGGCAATCCCGCAAACTGGCAGGCCCATTTCGAAGGCACGGGCGTGGAGATCATCCACCAGACCCAGGGCCGCATCACGCATTTCGTTACCAGCATGGGGACCAGTGGAACTTTCATGGGCACCTCAAGGCGTTTGAAACAGGACCTGCCGCGCGTGCAATGTATCTCCGCGCAACCGTCCTCCGGCTTTCATGGGTTGGAAGGCTTGAAGCACATGCCTACAGCCATTGTGCCGGCCATCTACGACGAGAACCTAGCCGACGAAAACATCTGGCTGGAAACCGAAGACGCTTATAAAATGACCCGCTGGCTGGGCCGCAACGAAGGATTGCTGGTGGGTATGTCCGCCGGTGCCAATGTTCACGCCGCGCGTGAAGTGGGTAAGCGCTTAGTGGCGGAAGGGCGCGCGGGCGTGGTGGTAACGGTTCTGTGTGACGGCGCGGCGAAGTATTTAAGCGAGGCTTTTTGGAATGATTAAGATCGGTGAACAGGCCTGGTCCGCCATGGTGGCGCACGCAGAAGCAAAGTTTCCCAACGAATGCTGTGGGGCGATGATTGGCCGTATCGATGGCAACGTGAAAGACGTCACGCTGGCTGCTCCGATGGAAAATGCCTACGTCGGTGAGCAGGGTGCGCGTTACGAATTGCGTCCGGAAGATCTACTGGAAGCCGATAAGAAGGCCCGTGCCGCGGGGCTGGACTTGATCGGCATCTTTCATTCGCATCCCGATTGCGATGCGTATTTTTCGAAAACCGACCTTGAGAATTCGTGCCCGTGGTATTCGTTCGTGGTGCTTTCGGTGAAAAACGGCAAGTTCGATCATGCCAATAGCTTTTTACCCAACGCCGAACAAACGGTAGCCGAGAAAGAAGAATTGATATGGCCAAAATCCTGATTCCCACACCCTTGCGGCAATTTGCCGAAAAGAACGATTCGGTGGAGCTTGCCGGTTCCACCGTTGCCGAAGTGATGACGGCGCTTACCGCCAAGTTCCCCGATTTGCGCAAGCAGTTGTTCAACGACGAAGGCAAAATGCGCAGCTTCGTGAACGTCTACCTGAATGACGAAGACATTCGCTATCTGAAAAAAGACGCGACGCCGGTGGCCGCGGCCGACACTTTGTCGATCGTGCCAAGTATTGCTGGCGGCTCCCCGAGCATTGCCGGAGGACGCTGAAATGGCCACCATCGCGGCACCGCTTGAGTTAAACAAAGACGAAATTCTGCGCTACTCGCGGCATCTGATTCTGCCTGAAGTGGGCATGGATGGCCAGAAGAAGTTGAAGAATGCCAAGGTCCTGATGGTGGGCGCGGGGGGCTTGGGCGCGCCATTGGGACTGTATTTGGCGGCCTCCGGCATTGGGCGCATCGGCATTGTGGACTTCGACGTCGTCGATTTCACCAACCTGCAGCGCCAGGTGATTCACGGCACCAAGGACGTGGGCAAGAAGAAGCTGGACTCGGCCGCCGAGAGCATGATGGACATCAATCCATATCTGCAGGTGGACAAATTCGACACCGCCATCACCAGCGAAAATGCGCTGGACATCATCCGCGATTACGACATGGTGGTGGACGGCACCGATAATTTTCCCACGCGCTATTTGATTAACGATGCGTGCGTGCTGCTGAAGAAGCCCAACGTCTACGGCTCGATTTTCCGCTTCGAGGGTCAGGCCACGATTTATGCCTACCCGGGCGGGCCCTGCTATCGTTGCTCGTATCCAGAGCCGCCGCCACCGGGGTTGGTTCCCAGTTGCGCGGAAGGTGGAGTGTTGGGCATTCTGCCCGGGATGATCGGCATGATGCAGGCCACCGAAGCGGTGAAGCTGATCCTGGGCATCGGTGAGCCGCTGGTTGGCCGTCTTGTGTTATATGACGCGCTGGCCATGCGCTTCCGCGAAATGAAAGTGCGCCGCGATCCGGAATGTCCGGTGTGCGGTGACCATCCCAGCATTCATGCATTGATTGACTATCATCAATTCTGCGGCGTGCCGAAGCCACAAGAAGGACAACCCATGGAGGGCGAAAAGATGTCCGGATTCATGTCCGATACCGAAATCGATGTAATCGCCCTGAGGGCGCGCCTGGATAAAGGCGACAAGTTCCAGTTCATTGACGTACGCGAACCCAACGAATACCAGATCGCAAGCATTCCGGGCGCGAAGCTGATTCCGTTGAACGACGTGCCTAAACGGATCAGCGAACTGGATCCCAACACCGAAGTGATCGTCCATTGCAAGATGGGCGGACGCAGCGCCAAGGCCTGCGATTTTCTGCGCGCCAGCGGATTCAAGAACGTGAAGAATATGCTGGGTGGCATCACGGCGTGGAGCGATAAAGTCGATCCCAGCGTGCCCAAGTACTAGTTCCACGCTGTTTGCGCGGGTACCGGCGCCCCTATTTCCCTGGCGCTGGTACTGGTAATTCTCTTATTCCCCGATAGTTCCACTTTTGCCTTGCGCTCGCCAGCTGGCCAGCTGTGTTTTCATCGGCGCGTGGAAGAACTCAAATCCCTGGAAATCTTGATCGGCGTGAGCGGCGTCATGCTGCTGCTCAGCTTGCTGGTTACGGCGCTGACACAGATAGCGGTGGAAGCGTTCCGGTTGCGCTCGTCACACCTGGAACGCGGTGTGGCGGAAATGTTGCAGCAAATGGGCTGGTCACGGATGACGGCGGAAGCGGCCCAGAAGTTGGCGCGGACGGCCTTGCAAGGCGCGGCAGCCATCTCGCGCGAAGAGTTGTTGGACGGCATTTTGCAGGCGGCCGGACAGGATGCAAGCCACGCGCAGGCGGTGCATCCGTTCGTGGGTACGGATGCGCATTTAACCCTGGAAGATGCGAGGCACGCCACCATGCGGATTGCAGCGGAGCGGCCAGAACTTCCGATAGCAGCGGTGAGGAACATCGCGCTGCTGCGTGGACCCGCTGCGGGCGCCGCCAGCGCTATTTTCGGCGCTTTTGAGGGAGCCATGAATCGGGTGTCGGCCCGGTTCACCGCGTCCAGCCGCTTGCTGGTTTGCGTATTCGCGTGGGTGGTGGCGGTGAGTTTGCCGCTGGATACCTTCGATCTGTTCCGCAGCTTTTCCACCAGCGAAGCAGCACGCCTGTCGGCAGTGAAGATGGCGGAGGGAATAGATCCACAACAGATCAGCCCACAAGCAATCGTCACCCTTCCGCAGACATTGGGCCAATGGCGTGCCCGTTGGAACCAGGTGAATATTCTGGGCGTCACGGCGAGCGCTTTACTGCTTTCGATGGGTGCTCCATTCTGGTTCGGATTGTTGAAGGACCTGTTGCGCTTGCGGGGCACGTTGATCACACCGACTTCGGAAAAGCAACTCTCAACGGGCCGGCCAGCCGGCGGAGAAAAAGGAGATCTGGATGCACTGGGTGGGATGCGCGAGTAGTAATTTTCGAAGCGGTAGACCGGCCGGGTTTAAGCCGGAGGCCGTCGTGATTCACATCGCGGAAGGGTCGCTTGCTTCGGTGGATGCATGGTTCAACAACCAAGCTGCGGTGGTGTCCGCGCACTATTGCGTGGGCAAGAACGGCGACGTGCACCAATACGTGAAGGAAGAAGACACAGCCTATCATGCGGGCAATCCGATTCGGCCCGCGTGGAAGCTACTGAAACGTGGGGTAAATCCAAATTTCTATACCATTGGCATTGAACACGAAGGGCACGCCGGCGATGTTTGGACCGAAGCGCAGTACGCGGCATCGGCTGCATTGGTGGCCGATATCGCCAAACGATGGAGCATCCCACTGGACGCCGATCACGTGGTGATGCACCGGGAAATTTATGCGCTCAGAACCTGCCCGGGCTCTCAGTTTGACCGGAGCAAATTTCTTGCGCTAGTGAAAACGGTGCCGGCAAATCAGCCAACATAAAAACAAAAGGAGCGCGCCATATCTTGCCTCAGGCGCGCTCCTCGGTAAATCCAGAAAAACCTATTTGTGTGAGTTAAAGCGCTTTTCGGCTTCCGCCCAGCTGATCACGTTCCACCACGCGCCGATGTAATCCGGACGGCGGTTCTGATACTTCAGGTAATAGGCGTGTTCCCAAACATCCAAACCGATCACCGGAAACTTGCCTTCCATCAATGGACAATCCTGATTGGCGGTGGAGGAAATTTCCAAACCTGCCGCCGATTTGTTCAACCACGCCCAACCTGAACCGAAGCGCCCAGCAGCGGCGGCGTTGAACTTTTCCTTGAATGCATCGAAGCCGCCAAACGTGCCGGTGATAGCCGCGGCCAGATTGCCCACCGGAGCGCCGCCGCCATTGGCCGCCAAAATGTTCCAGAACATGGAGTGGTTATAATGTCCGCCGCCATGGTTGCGCACCGCGGTCTTAATGGCGTCCGGCGCGATGGCGCAATTTCCAGCCAGCAGTTCTTCCAACGTTTTCGAGGCCAACTCCGGCGCCGATTCCAGCGCCTTATTCAGGTTGGTGACGTAGGCGGCGTGATGTTTGTCATGGTGGATTTCCATGGTCATCGCGTCCAGATGGGGCTCCAGCGCATTGAATGCGTAGGGCAGAGGGGGCAGGGTAAAAGCCATTTCTTATTCTCCTTGTTTTATGATGCTTGGTTTTATGATGCTTGTTCTATCGTATCCGTTCGTTCAATGCGTTGCTTGCTGATACGCATGGGCCAGCCGGAACATCGAACTCTCGTCAAAATGTTTGGCCAGGATTTGCAAGCCCACGGGCAATCCATCGGACGTTTTGCCGCACGGAACGCTCATGCACGGAATGCCGGCCAGCGATCCGGTGATGGTATAAATATCGGACAGATACATGGCCACGGGATCCGCCACTTTCTCGCCAATCTTGAAAGCGGGGAACGGAGAGACTGGTGCGACGATGGCGTCCACTTCCTGGAACGCGGTGGCGAAATCCTGCGCGATCAAACGCCGAACGCGCTGGGCCTTCAGATAGTAAGCATCGTAGTAACCCGCGCTTAGTACGTAAGTACCCAGCATGATGCGGCGCTTGCACTCTTCGCCAAAGCCTTCGTCGCGCGTGTGCCGGTACATATCGCTCAGCGTATTTGCGTTGGTGGAACGCGTGGTATAGCGGACGCCATCATAGCGGGCCAGATTCGCGCTGGCCTCGGCTGTGGCGATCACGTAGTAGCAGGCAATCGCGTAAGCGGTATGTGGCAGGCTGATCTCATGCAGTTCGCAGCCCAATTTGGTGAGATCGTCCAGCGCCTGGTAAACCCGCGTCGCGGTATCGCCGCTGAGGCCCGCGAAATATTCCTTGGGAAAGCCGATCTTCAAGCCGCGCACATTGCCATTTAGCGCCGACGCGTAATCCGGCACTGGCGATGATGACGATGTCGCGTCCATCTCGTCGCGTCCCGCGGTCACCTGCAACAGCTTCGCGGCGTCTTCAACGGTTTTCGCAAACGGACCAATGTGATCCAGCGAACTGGCGAACGCAGTCAGTCCATAACGCGAAACGCGCCCATAGGTTGGCGTAACGCCCACAATGCCGCAGAACGACGCTGGTTGACGAATGGATCCGCCCGTATCGGATCCTAGTGAGACCAGCGCGGTTTCCTGCGCCACAACCGCAGCGGAGCCGCCACTGGATCCACCCGGCACACGGTCCAGCGCAACTGGATTGCGCACCGCGCCAAACGCCGAATTTTCGTTGGACGAGCCCATGGCAAATTCGTCGCAATTGGTTTTGCCTAAGATCACCGCGCCGGCTTGTTCCAAACGAATGACGGCAGTGGCATCGTAAGGTGGGATGTAGTTGGCCAACAGCTTCGATCCGCAAGTGGTGCGCACGCCGCGGGTGACGATGACGTCCTTCACCGCAACCGGCACTCCGGCCAAGGGGCCGGGATCTTCACCCTTGGCGATTTTCGCGTCCACTGCTTTCGCGGCCGCCAATGCGCGTTCCGGCGAAAACGTCAGATATGCGTTGGTTTTGGGGTTTTCGGTTTCGGCGAACGCCAGGGCCTGCTTGGTCAATTCTTCCGCGCTGAACTTTTTTGTCAAAAGCCCAGCACGAATGGACTCAATCGAAAGCGAAGCTAGGACGCTCATCGGGCGATCCTCGTCGTTCGATCCGTCGTCGTTCGATCCGTCATCGTTCGATGACCAGGGGAACTTTGTAGTAGCCGCCGCTGGTGACCGGCGCGTTGGCCACGGCATCGGCGTTGGATAGCGGCGTGCGTTCCACATCGGCGCGCAATGTTTCTCCCGCAGAAAACACTTGGGCCATCGGCTCCACATTGGATGTATCCAACTCGTTCAGCTTATCAACGTGCAGGAGAATGCCGTCCAGGTCGCGCGTCATGCGGACCACTTCATCATCACGCAAGGCAAGGTTGGCCAACTCGGCCACTCGCCGAACTTCTTGTTCGGTGAGCTTCACGCGATTCCTCTTTTTTTCGATTGCTGCGCCGATTGCCGATACAGCACGCCCAGCACCGGGTCGCCAATTCCATCTATGCGATTCGCGGCGACGTTCGACGTCGCTTGCATTTCCATCTGTGCCGGTCTGCGTTTTGGGGCTGGCCGGAAATCGATCTCGGTAACCAGGTCTTCGCCCAGCGTTTTCGTCAGGTTACGCAATAAAAAATGCCGCAGGGTGTTCAACTGGCGCTGCCAGACCATATCTTCCACTTCGACAATCAGCGTGCTGCGCACCAACACCGTGGGCCGTGTGTGTTCGGCGATTTTCTTTCCCGCGGCCACTTGCCAGGCGGCCCGCGCGCGCGTTTCCGGATCCGTCATGGCGGGCGACAGTTTCATCTTTCCCGAGGTTGTCAATTTTCCAATGAGCCGGCCAGCGCGCTGCATGTAATGTGTTTGGGGGAACCTCGATTTTAGCATGCGGCGGGCGCAGCCATGCTCAAGATGGGACATGCTATATCTGGCAAGTGCCTGAATTGATTTTAGCGTCCGCCTCGCCACGGCGGCGGGAGTTGTTAGCCACGGCGGGATTTGTCTTTTCGGTACGTTCGCAGCCGGTGGAAGAGTTGTGGAGTGTGAATGAGAGTCCGCTAGAATACGTCCGGCGGCTGTCCTATGAAAAAGCAATTGCTGCGGGCGCGAACGCAGATGAAATCATACTGGGCGCCGACACCGTGGTGGTTGTGGATGATGATGTACTGGAGAAACCGCGCGATCCGGCCGACGCGCATCGCATGCTCCAATTGTTGAGTGGCCGCCGTCATCAGGTGATTACCGGCGTCTGCTTGCTGCATGACGGGGGCGTGGTGCAGGATCATGCGGTGACCGAAGTGACCTTCGCGCCGCTCAACGATGCCGAAATTTCGGAATACGTCCAGAGCGGCGAGCCCATGGACAAAGCTGGCGGCTACGGTATTCAAGGCCTGGCGGCAAAATTTGTGGACCGCATCGATGGTTGTTACTTCAACGTGATGGGCTTGCCGCTCTCGTTGGTGTATCGGCACTGGAAGGCGCTACTCGCGGGCGAATAAGCCCTTCCATTTACGCATCAGCAGTTCGGCTAAGTTCAGCAGAATCGCCAAGGCCAACAGGCCGGGCCATAGTTGTAATGATGATGATAACGACCGCGCACCCGGATCGAACGCAGCTTTCGCCGGGGGCTCAAAGCGTCCACCCGTAAACTCGGAAATTTGTTTTAGCAATCCTGTGTTGGATCCGTATTCGCTCAACTCCGCTTCCGGGCGGTACAACCCCACTTCGGGAAATGCTTTGGATTCCGCCAATGGACGAACGCGAAACAAGCCTTGCCGCGCGCCGATAGTCAGCTTCCCGCGATACGCGCCCACGCCAATCTTCTTAACGTCGATGGGCTTCTTGAAACCTTGACTGCCCAACACGAAAATGTCAGGTACCGTAGCCGGCTCCTCGGCCCCCGGAGGCAGACGATAGTTCACCACCAGTTCGCTATTGGCGCTATCGAACTCCGCGTTGGCCTCGCCCGCCAGGGTGTGCGGCAACAGATCGCGGCCCAGGTTGGTCCAGAATTTGTCGAAACCTTTCCAGGCCACCCAATCTGCGGCCCAGCGGGACTTGGCGTCGGAGGTAAACACCGCGGCCCGGCCCAGGCCGTACTGCCAGCGCGTGAGCAAGGGATCGTGGCGGTCCACGCGCAAAATGGTTTCGGCGGTTGGCTTGGCTTCAAACCGGACGTAGCCCTTCAACGGCGGAGCGGTTTCCATGCCCACGCCCTGCAAAATTTCGGTTTGTATTTCGATCACCGGGCTTAAAGGTTTTTCGACGGTGGTGGTGCCGGTGTGCTCCATCACATCGCGCAGGACGATTTGTTCCAGGCCGGCCGGGTCCTTGACGAAATAGAATTTACCCTCGGCCAGATTCGCAATCATCTCCAGATATTCGCGATGCACGTCGGCGCCCAGTCCGATGGTCGAAATGGTTACCCGCTGGGCTTTCGCCTCACGGGCGATGGCGTAGCTATTGCCTTCTTCCGAAATTCCATCGGTCAACAAGAGGATGTGACGGTAGGTTGCTTCCACTGGCAACATGCGTTGATAAGCTTCCGTAAGCGCCGGTGCGATCTGGGTTCCGCCATCCGGCGTGATGCCCGCGATCAGAGATTGCAGCGCACGCTGATCGTCGGCATGGCGAATGGGCACCGCCCAGCGATGCGAGTTATCGAAAATTAGAATGCCGATTTGATCGATGGGGCGCAAGTTCGAAACCACGCCGGTTGCAGCGGAGCGCGCCATCTCCATCTTCGGCCCTTCCATCGACGAGCTTTTGTCGATGATTAAAATGACGGCGGTACCCTCTTGCGATTGCGGCGGCAGGAGCTTCGCGGGCAAAGTGCGGTCCAGCGCGTCTTCTACTTTCTTCTTCTCGTTGTAGACGTTGCGTTCGCCGCCAATCACCAGCAGCCCACCGCCTTGTTTTACATACTGTTCAATGTCGTTCTTGCGCGGCTCCGGTATGGCTTCCAGATCCTGATTGTTTAAAACAACAAACTGGTAATTTGTCAGTTTGGTATCGGCCAGATCCTGAATACGGTCCACTTCAAACTGCGCGCTGGCCAGGGCTGCGGGCAGGTGGCCGTCGATACCCGGGGGATCGGAGGAAACATACAGCGCCTTGGGGCGGCGCATCATGATGGCCTGATCCACATGCAGATCACCCGAGCCCTTGGTGCGCACGTTGATGGAAATATCCAGCGCACCGGGAGTCTCCAGACTCGCGCGCATTTTCACCGGATTCAGCCCGGCGTTCAAGGTAACCGGCGTCACACCGAGCGAACGATTTTCGGCGGAAAGTTCGATCTCCGCTTGCGTGGCCGCCGGCGCGGTGATGCCCACATCGATGGAAAACGGCTCACCCGTAAAGGCATTCACCGGCAAACTAACCGATTCCAAACGCAGCGCGGGACGCTCACGGCCAGCCATGGCGTAAGTATCGATGGGGATGCCAAACTGCCGCGCCTGCCAGGCCGCGCGCGTGATGCTGCCGCGATTTTCTTTGCCGTCGGAAATCAGCGCCAGGCGTGGAAGCATCCCGGAAGGGAGCGACGCAACCGCTTCGCGCACGGCGGCTTCCAGATCCGTGGCGCGGCCAGCATCACTTGCTGTCGCGTGCATCTTCCAGGGAGGTTGACCCTCGTCACGATCAGCAACGCGAGTGGTGCGCGCAAACGGAATCACCCGCAGCGTGTTGCCGCCGCGTTCGCCGTCCAACTGGGCCGCGATTTTCGAAGCACGGTTCAGATCGGTCGCCGACACGCTGGCGGAGGTGTCCACCAAGACGCCCAGTGCCAGTTTTCGTGTGGAGATGTTCACACTGGGAACCGCCAGCGCCAGCAGTACCAGCGCCATCGCCGCGGCCTTCAGCATCAGGCCAATCATGCGCTCCGTGCGGCGCCATTCGTAAATCACCCAAGCAAGGGGTAACAGGATCAGCAGCAGAACCCAGGGATGCACGAAGCTCATGAAGCTTTCCTCCATGTCTTACTTCCAAAAGCCGCTTCGCCTGCGCGCAAGTTGGTGCGCGCATTCACACGCACAATGCGTTTGCGTCCATAGAGGAACCAGTCCGCCAGTAAACCCAACGCGCCCAGCAGCGCCAGCCACGGCCACAAGGCAGGTGATGACGCCGCCGCGATGCCGTTGCGCGGAATGCCCCGCGCCACGTTCGCGGGTGGATTCCAAGCAAGGTCGCCGATGGCCGGAAGGTTCAAGGCGTACACGGTTTCGCGATCGCCGATTCTTACCCGAACATTACCGGGCGCACCGGAGAAGAAGCGCAGTTGGGTGTTTCCAGCAGCGTTTTCAAGGGTGAACGGCAGTGCCCGCTGATTGGCATCCAGCACGCGGATGCTCTCCTGTTTCACGTCTTTTTCGAGCGGAACCGTCACCGTACCTACCGTTCCCGCCTGAACATCGGACCGCCGAAATGTTTCGGGTCCCATCCAGCGAAAAATGTTGGCCATCAGTAGCGGCGTAGCCAGATCGTACTTCATCGCCGACTGCAAGGGATGAAAGCCCAATGCGATGGTTTTGAGCGGCGCATCACGCGCCACCACCACCGGCCCTTCCGCGGTTTCGGCAATCACCTGAAGATCCCCGGCGGTGCTGAAGATTTGCGCGGTGGCCAACTGTAAGTCGGTGGTATGCAAACCCTCCGCCAGGGGCGATTCCTCATGCCAGCGCTGCAGCTTAGTCTTTGTCGCCGTACTGCGAATGTTAAAAGGCGAGCCCGCTGGCGGTTGTATCCATAGCGACGGAACTTGTGGTGCGGCCGCTGGCGTGAAGCGATCCAGAATCACCAGGTCCGCGTCAGGCTTCGGCACGTACGCGCTGGTGGCCGCGAACGCCGTGTCCAGGTGTTCTTTGTCTCCCAGCAATGCGCGCAGAAGCTCCGGCTCGTTGGTATACGCCGCGATGCGCAAATGTTTGGATACGGGGACGTCGATGGAGGCTCGGTCATCTTGCGGAAACGCATCGGCGCGGCCGTTGGTGGACCGGATGCGCGCTTCCACTAAGCCGCCGGTTTTTGCGTGAAATAGAAACGTCTCGCGCGATTCGGCGGAGGCCGGCACCGTGATCGTCTTACCGCCAATTGCCGAGCCTGCAAATTGCAGCTCCAGCGAAACTTCGCGCGGACGCGTTCCGTCATTATGAAGCGCTACGAAAAGCTCCCAGGCGTCACCTTGGGCAGCGCCGTTGGCACTATTTGATGTGCCTGATGCGCTTAATGAAATGGCCGCCCGCCGCAGGCCCAATTTCCGGATGCCCACGTTCTCGCCGATTGACGGAATCGCCAGCATGCGCAAATTCGCTGGCGGAACGATCAGTTCCGCATCTTCCTGGGCAATTCTACCCGCGCCAGCGAAAACAATTTCTCCAGCGGTGTGACCCTGTAGACTTTGCGAACGCTGGGCGAACTCCATCGCCTGTTCCAGGTTCAGCGCGGAGCTGCTCGGTTGGGACTGGCGAATCGCCGCCGCCACGATACTGCGGTTGGACTCAAACTGCGTTACTGGCGTGGGCAGCGCGTCGGCGCGCACCAGCATGACGCGGTCGGAGGCGGGCAGGGAAGCGAGATACGCCAGCGCAGCCGTTTTGGCCTGATCCAGCAGATTGCCTTGCCGCGCGCGCGCTCCCATCCACGCCGAAGTATCCAGCAGTAAAACATGATCTCGCGTCGCGTTGCGATTGCCCCAGAAGGGTTCAGCGATGGCCGCCAACAACAATAGGATGCTCAACAATTGCAGCAGCAAACTCCACGGCTGATGAATGCGGCGTTTGCGCTTCATCTCCTCCGGCGTCTGTCCGGCGGTCCAGAAGCGCATGGTCGCCACCACCTGCCGGCGCTTGCTGCGGTCCATCAAATACAACGCCAGCACGGCCGCGGAAATCACCCCGGCCACCGCCAGAAATTCACCGATGCTGAGGTTGAGAAATTCCATCTTTACTGGATCACTTATTCAATCGCTCCGGCTCTTACCAACGGACCGAACAGTGCGTCCTCCACCGGTACATCTGTCGGCAGTCCAACGTAGCGCCCACCGTTTCGTAACGCGACATTGCGCAGGTGCGCGGCATAATCGTCAAAAGCCTGCGTATAGTTTGCGCGTGCAGTTTCGTCAAACGAGAGTTGCACGCGATTGCCGGTTTCTGCGTCTTCCAAATCCATTTCGCCGTCCCACGGCGGCCGGCGATCCTCGGGAGCCCATACTTGCACCAGGATCATCTCGTGCCCAAAATCGGAAATGTATTGCAGCGGCTTTTCGGCGTCGGCGTCGTCCAAAAAATCCGAAATGATCAGGACCAGCCCGCGTTGCGGATAGCGTGAAATGAAATCGCGCGCAATCTGAAAAAAACTGGTACTGCCGCGCGGCATGAGTGAGGACAGATAATTCAGCGCTGGTTGAAAACGCTGCCGCCCACCGCTGATTTTCAACTGGTCGCCGAGTTTGTCGCCAAACGGCTGCAGGGTTAGGGAGTCCAGGCGAACCAAACCAACATAAGTCAGTGCGGCGGCCAGTTTGCGCGCGTAATCGAATTTCGAATACGCGCCGCCGGTGGTCATGCTTTTGCTGACGTCCACTAATATGCGCACCGGAACGCGGGGTTCCAGTTGAAACATTTTCAGGAACATTTTGTCCAGCCGCATGTAGGCGCGCCAGTTCACCGCGCGCAAATCGTCACCTTGATGAAAATGGCGATGGTCCAAAAACTCCTGGCCCGCGCCGGCAAAACGTGAGGTGTGGTGTCCACCCACCAAGCCGGGAAGCGATTTCTGCCAATGGATCGCCAACCGCTCCAGCTTGTGCAGTAGCGCAGCATCCATCAACAGCTCACTGGCTGGGGTGGCCATGAATGTCAGCCCTTCGCGGGCACCCCGACGCTAGGGATTATTTTGCTGAGCACGGTTTCCGGCGTTTGTCCATCGGCGTGTGCGTCGAAGTTCAAAATCACACGATGCCGCAGTACTGCCGGTGCCACGGTTTGAATATCTTCAATGGCCAAATGCAAGCGTCCACGCATCAGGGCGTAGATTTGGCCGCACTCCACCAAGGCCTGCGCACCACGCGGGGAGCTTCCATAGCGGACAAACTTGCGCGCCAACTCATGCGACTGGGTGGCGTCCGGCTGGGTCGCCATCACCAGCTCAATGGCGTAGTCCTGCACGTGCGGCGCCACCAAAATATCGCGGCCCACGCGGCGCAGCTCCAGAATTTCGTCGCGCGCCAAAATGGTTTCGATGGCGATCTCGTCTTTCTGGATGGTGCGCGTGACGATGGTGCTCAGGTCGTCGCGGGTGGGATACTTCACCAGAATCTTCATCAGAAATCGGTCAAGCTGGGCTTCTGGAAGGGGATATGTGCCTTCCATTTCGATGGGGTTCTGCGTGGCCATCACCAGAAACGGCGCTTCTAATTCATGCGTGACGGTGCCGCTGGTGACGGTGTGTTCCTGCATGGCTTCCAGCAGCGCCGATTGCGTCTTTGGCGTGGCGCGGTTGATTTCGTCGGCCAGCACCAGATGCGCGAAGATCGGCCCGGGCTGAAAGCGCAGCTTCTTGGTGCCGTCGTCGGAATCGATCATCATGCTGCCCACAATGTCGGCCGGCATCAGATCAGGCGTGAATTGGATGCGCGAATACTTCAGGTGCAGCACACGCGAAAGGGTGCGCAGCAGCGTGGTTTTGCCGAGGCCGGGAACGCCTTCCAGAAGGACGTGCCCTCCGGCCAGTAAGCAGATGAGCACACCATCCACCACTTCCTGTTGTCCAACAATTACTTTTCCAATTTCCTCGCGCACACGATTTAGCTTTTGGGTGGCGAGAGCGAGAGCGGCGTCCGGTTGCACGCATTATATGATAGCGCAGGGCCGGTGTCGCGCCCAGCGCATTTAGTACTACTACTTCGCGGGTTCCAGAAAACTCATCAAATCCCGTTCATTCACCACCGGCTCGCCCGCGGCCACGTGATTCAGCTTGCCTTGCTTCATCCACGTTTCCAGCGTGCCCACCAATTCGAAGAGATGATCGAAGGAACGGATCCAAAACAGCAGAGGCTGATAACGGTTGATCTCGAAACTCTGGTTGATTACCCATTCCAGCTGGAACGGAAAGCGCTGGACGTCCGGAGAGGTGACCGCGTGCTCAATTTCCCCGTGGGAACTCAGCAGACCACTGCCGTAAACCTTCAATTCGTTGGCAGTACCCATGAGGCCGAACTCAATGGTGAACCAAAACATTCGGGCCAGCGCACGGATGATGCTGGTGAGTGCGTGGGCCCGCTCCTCGGGATCAAAAATGCGCGCCGCCACCTCGACCGCAGTGTGAGCGCAAGTGCCAAACCGAACCAGCGCCTCGGCGAAATGCGGATCGGTGTGCATAGGAACGTGCCCGGCCAGGTCGTGAAAAATGTCAGGCTCCGGCAAATATTCCAGGTGATCGCCGCGGCGGATGGTGATGGTGGTCGGAAATTCGCGATTGCGCAGGCAATCGAAAAACTGAAATGCCGGCACATACCCGCTGACGGCCTTGGCGCGAAAACCTGTGCGCGGCTGTAGAAAACGGTTGACGTCTTCCAGATGCGGCACCGAATCCTGGGGCAGGCACAGGGTGGCCAGACCTTCCAGAAAATGGCGGTTGGCGTAACGCTCCCATTGCGGAATCATGCGGCCATAGAGCTGCTGCCACGCCCGGTGATTCGCGGAGGTGTATAGGTCGTAGGGCTGCCGGATGTAGAGCTCGCCACGCTGCCGGGATTGTTCAATGAACGGCGATTCGTTGGTGGTGAGTCCTAGCCCGCTAAAATCCGTGTGAACGTCTAAAGTAGGACCCTGCATGAGAGTTTACCGCTCTACTGGCATCATAGCGTCAAACCAGGATACGAGTGGCCGATGCTCGGGGATTTCGCGGGCGAATGTAAGGTGATCCCCCAGTTCACTCCTTCGCCTGGCACCGCTAGCCTAGAGATGGAGGACGTGTGTGATGCGCAATCTGGTACTGGCGACGGGTTTGGTTCTTTCATGTGGGGTAGTCTTCGGGCAGGCGATGTCTGATTCCGGGGCCGTAGCCGCTGGTTCTACCGTGGGTGGAGCTGCCGGCAAACCGGTGAGCAACGCTCTTAGCGGTGCACTGCGTGGTGTGGACAAGGCTACCGCTGACGCCGCACAAACAGCTGAAAAGGCGCAAGAAACCTTGGTTAAAGAACCCTTGGTGAAGGAAACCCCACTGGAAGTGGTGCCAGCCGTGCACGCCTCCGACTTACCGCACGCCCCCGCTGGCAGCGCAAACAAGGCGTTGCCCAGCTTCAAGGCTCTTACGGCCGGGACCAAGCGGGAAGGTAAAGGGGAAAAATTGCCCGTCCCAGCGCCGGGTGAAAAGAACAAAGAATTTGATTCCGCTCCGGTGATCGAATCGCTGTTCGAGTTGCCTTCACTTCCCGAAGAATTCATGCCCAAAGGCGATCTGGCGAAGGTTCTGCCGACCACGCCGCTGGCGCCTCCTCCGGTGATGACGGCCGTAAGCTTCAATAACATTACCTCCGGCATGAGCCGTTCGGAATTGTTGCGCCTGGGTGCGCCGCAATTCAAAGTAACCATGGACGAAGATGGCCATCTGGCGGAGCTGTACAGCTATGCGCAAGAAGGTCAACGCGTGGGCTCGGTGAAATTATTGGATGGGGCGGTGGCGGTCATCCGCCGCTAGTCCGTCCTCCTGTACCGGCTGACTTTATCCGTGAATGGGGAGTTGCACCGGCCACTTCCCATCTTTTTCGGCCGGATCCGCCTTCAGGCGGCCCGATACTCCTAAGTAAAATCCGGTGTGGGTAATATTCGGAGCAACTGCCAGTTGCTCCCGGTTTTCGGGGCCAACCTTTGCGCGATAATCAGGACTGTGATTATCGACCCCAGCAAAGTCTCCGCCATGATTGGCTACACCGTCCTTACCGGAGCCATCATTCCTCGTCCCATTGGCTTCATTTCCTCGATTTCTGCGGACGGTCACGTGAATCTGGCCCCTTTCAGCTTCTTCAACGCTGTCTGCGGCGAGCCCCCTATGGTCATCTTCGCGCCCATGAACCGCAATCCGCCCAAGGACACGCTGCTCAACGTCAAAGCCACAGGCGAGTTCGTCGTTAACATCGTCAGTGAGTCCATCGCCGGGCAAATGAACCAAACTGCCGGCGACTATCCCCCCAACGTCAACGAATTCGACGTATCGAAACTCACGCCGCTGCCCAGCCAGTTGGTGCGTCCGCCGCGTGTGGCCGAATCGCCGGTGAACATGGAATGCAAGGTTCGCCAGATTATTGAGCTGAGCGACAAGCCCTGGGGCGGGCATCTGATTCTGGGCGAAGTGCTGCTGTTTCACGTTCATGACGAAATTTTGGTGGACACCGTGAACTACTTCATCGATCCTGACAAGCTATCCGCGATTGGCCGCATGGGCGGACCGCAGTACAGCAAGATCCACGACCGCATTGAAATGGTGCGGCCCGTCATTACTGAAAACCGGTGATGTTCGTGCCACCGGCACCAACGTTATGCTAGGCTGATCCTTTCATGAATGCTCCCGCCGATCTCTTGAAGACGCCGCTCAACGGCGTCCACCGCGCGCTGGGCGCGAAAATGGTCGACTTCGGCGGTTGGGACATGCCGGTCGAATACTCCAGCCTGATCGAGGAGCACTGCGCCGTCCGCCAGCGCGTCGGCGTGTTCGACGTCAGCCACATGGGCGAGATCGAAGTGCGTGGCCCGCAGGCGCTGGCGCTGGTGCAGCACGTCACCGTGAACGATGCGTCGAAGCTGGCCATAGGGCAGGCCCAGTACTCGGCGCTGCTCTACGATCATGGTGGTTTTGTCGACGACATCCTGGTCCACAAAGTTGCCGATGATGAGTACTTTCTTTGCGTTAACGCATCGAACCAGGACAAGGACTTCGCGCACATTACCGAACACAATCCTTTCCAGGCGACGGTGGAAAACGCAGGCCCAAAATACGCTCAAATCGCAGTGCAAGGACAACTCGCAAAAAATACACTCAATAAATTGCTTACACCTGAGTTATTGCACACAAAGCGCTATCATTTTCTGGACGGGAGCATCGCCGGTGTGCCAGCCAGAATTGCCCGCACCGGCTACACGGGCGAAGACGGTTGGGAGCTGTATCTGGCACCCGAGAACGCTGTTCATCTCTGGCAGGAGATCCTGACCGCCGGCACCGAGTTCGGTATTCTTCCCTGTGGGCTTGGCGCGCGCAACACGCTGCGCATGGAGGCGGCTATGCCTCTTTACGGGCACGAAATTCACGCTTCGATCTCGCCCTGGGAAGCGGGCTTGGATTGGATCGTGAAACTCGATAAAGGCTACTTTATCGGGCGCGAGTCGTTGATACAACAAAAACAGAAGGGCATCACCCGAAAATTGACTGGGTTTGAAATCATCGGCCGCGGCATCGGCCGCGATGGTTATGAGATTCAGGTTGGTGGCGTGGGCGCGGGCTGGGTGACCAGCGGCGGGCCGTCACCCACTTTAAATAAGAATATTGGGATGTGTTATATGCCGAACAATATCGCGCTAGGCACGGCAATCGAAGTCATGGTCCGAGGCAGGGGAGTAGCCGCGCAAACGGTTCCCCTTCCCTTTTACAAGCGAGCCAAATAAGAGGCAATCATATGTATCCAGAAACCTACAAATACACCAAGGAACACGAATGGGTGAGCGTGGAAAACGGCGTGGCCACCATAGGCATCACGTTTCATGCCCAAAAGGAACTGGGCGACATCGTTTACGTGGAAGTGCCCAAGGTTGGCACCCACGTGGAACAGAACAAGACCTTCGCGGTGGTGGAATCCGTGAAAGCAGCCAGCGATATCTTCGCCCCGGTGAGCGGCGAGGTGGTAGAGGCCAATGATAGCTTAGCCGCGACGCCCGAACAGTTGAATTCCGATCCTCATGTGGCGGGTTGGATCGCCAAGATTAAATTAAGCGCGCCCGACGAAGTCAATGCGCTGCTTTCGGCGGCGGACTATCAGGCTTTTGTGGGCGAAGCGAGCTAAGTTACTTTTCAGCCCACTTGCGTTCTATTTTTCAGCCCACTCGCGCTCCAGCATCCGTGAATATTCGCCCGACGCGTAAATGTCGAAGTCGAAGCCGATGTCGTTGATATCGGCAAACGTAGTCTCACCCTGCCGCACCATGAACAACTGATCGGCGTAGCGATAATAATTACGGATAAAATCGTTGGTGAGCGAGGCCCGTTCTGGCGCCGCTCCCAACATCGCGCTTAATCCTAGGGCCCGCGAAAAGATCGCTTTGAAATCCGCCACGCCCCACTTGCGCAGTTTCGCTTGCACCGGCGCGGGAGTCTGATTCACCAGGTACGCCGCGAAGCTTTGCCGCTTGATCGCCATCCCCGAAAACTCAGGTGTGCGCTCCACCAGCTCCATGCACTGATCGATCCAGCGCACCAAATCTTTCCCTACATAGAACAGCATGCGGATTTCGCAGAACCGCCCGTCCAGCAGCGCGCGTTCCAATTCTTCCGCGCTCTTTTCGCCGGTGGGCAGCAGCCCCTGCAGCATCAGGTTGGCGCGTGAACTCTCCACCAACCGGTCCGGACCGCCACTGTCGGCGAATGGGTGGAGAATCAAGGGGGGTAACTTGCGAGTCATCGTCTTCATTGGCAAAGTCAGTATGCCAATACTATCGGCGTTCCGTCAGCAGGACTTTCGCCTCAATTGTCTGATTCCCCCGCAGTACCTTGACCAGTACTGTCTCTCCGGGCTGATGGTTACGTAAAGCATAGGTGAAATCGTACAGGTTTCCGATTTCCTTACCCGCAAACTCAATCAAAATATCGGCCGCCCTAAGGCCCGCCTTAGCTGCGGGGCTTCCTGCGCGAATATCGGCGAAGCGAACACCCTTCGGCGGCTCGTTGAAATCGGGAATACTGCCGAAATCCGGGCCATACCCACTTTGCGTTCCGCCCCCTACACCCGAGATTGGCCCCGCTGGATGCCGTTCGGCACGCACAAACTGCGGCCGGTCCGGCGTATCGCCGATCTTTTCAGTCAACTGAGCCACATAGTCCAACAGCTTCGCGGCGTTGTTCGCATCGATCTTGTCCGCCGTGTCGCCCGGCTTGTGATAGTCCCCATGCAGGCCGGAAAAGAAGAACAGCACCGGAATCTGTTTAGCCACGAAGGAAGCGTGATCGCTGGCGTCGCTCATGTTGGTGCCGGAATCTTTCCCGGTTTGATCCATGTGCAGCGGCTCCGGCAGGGTGACGTCTTCGAGCAACTTGGCAAATGTCGACCCGGTTTCCGCGCCGCTGACAAACACCCTGCCGTCGCGGATGCGCCCAATCATGTCCAGGTTCAACATCGCCACTGCATTTTCATTGGGCAATTCAGGATGATTGGCGTACCAACTGCTGCCCAACAGGCCCAGTTCCTCGCCGGCGAAAGTCAAAAACAAAATGCCACGCCTGGGTAGCTTGGCATCTTTTGATGAAGAACTGTCCTTATAGGTCGAGCTAAAATAGCGCGCCAGTTCGATCACCCCAGCCGTTCCTGAAGCGTTATCGTCCGCGCCAGGGTGAATGGCTTTTCCCACCGTGCCGGGTGCGAGAGAGTGCGAATCGCCCATCCCCAAGTGATCGTAATGCGCGCCGATGATGATGTACTCCGGCGTGCTGCCCGGCAAATAGCCGGCCACGTTATGCACGGTTTTCGTATCGTGAATCACATTCACGCCCAATTCAATTTTCGTGTTGGTCAACGCAAACGAGTTGGGCTTCAGGTCGCGATCGATGCCCGCCTGCAACTCGCCCAGGCTTTTGCCGTCGGCCTTCAGCCAATGGTCGGCGATGGCCGCTTTCACTTGAACAAAGAAGATGCCCGCGTCACGCGGACCATCGTTTACGCCGAATTTCTCCAGCTTGTCTTCTCTTTTGGGATGGACGTCCACGTCATTCACTAAGATCACCCCGCGCGCGCCATGCATCTTGGCATTCACCATTTTGTCGGTGAAGCTTGCGTAGGTGGTCAGCTTCTTGCCGGCGAAAACGCTCTTCTCGTCCGTCTCCTGTGGTTCGTGCCGCAGTACCAGCACCAGTTTGTCTTTCACGTCGATGCCCGCGTAGTCGTCGTAGTGATACTCCTTCGCCGTGATGCCGAAGCCTGCGAAAACAATCTCGCCTGAAAACTTTCCGTTGGTGGAAAACGAGAACGGTTCGTAGTCGCGGCCTTCCACCAGCTTCGCGCCGCCCGGCTTTTCACTGATGACGGCGAAAGAATTTCCGTCGCCAAGATGCGCGCCAATTTCCGCCGGAAAGGCCTGTTCGAAATCGCCCCCCACAGGCTGAAGTCCGAAGGACTTGAAGCGCCCTGCAATATACGCCGCAGCTTTTTCGAGTTCGGGACTACCCGTCGCCCGGCCTTTCAGCTCCGGCGACGCCAGATACTTCACCTCATCCCAATAGACTTTCGGATTGATCCCGGGCTTGCTGGCGATATCGGCCGCGTCGGCGGCCAGCAGTAACGCAAAAAATGACACTAGCCATCGAACAGACCGCATATGAGACACGCCTTTCGCTCTCTTTGGCAAACGTCGGAGCTACTTCTTGGCCTTCAAACTCGGAATCTCCACCACGCAGCACTTGTCGTCTTCTTTGGCGGCCTTCGCCGGAATCAGCGTCGCCGCGGCTTTGGGCTCGGCAGCTTTGTGATCGAGTTCAATTTGAATCAACTGCGACAGCACTTCCCATTGCAGCGCGCCTTCAATCTTGCGTCCATTGATGAACAAGGTCGGCGTCGCGCTCACTTGCAGATCGTGACCCAGCATCATCGATTTCTCCACCTCGGCGGCGGCGCTCTTGTCAGCCATGCAGGCGCTCACATCCACCTTGTTTTGCTTGGCGAATTCGCCCACCTTCGCATCTAAGTTTTCCAGCGTAATCTCGTTCTGCTTCTGATACACCCAATCGTGATAGTCCCAGAATGCTTTTTCGCTATTGCGATACATGCAGCGCGCCGCGATCGATCCCTTCATGGCCCAGGGGTGAATCGACGTCAGCGGAAAATCGTAAAAATACACCCGAACTTTTTCTCCGAACGCCGCCGGAACATTTTTCCGTAAATCCTGCTCTTCTTTTTGACAAACCGGACATTGGAAATCGCCAAACACAGCCAGCGTCACCGGAGCCCCCGCCGCGGCGCCGAAAGCTGGTTGTTTATCGGTCTTCAATGCCTCAACGTTGGTTTGGAACGGGCTGCGGGTGACGTCGTAGGCTGTGCCTTTCACAATATTGCGGCCGTCTTTGGAAACGAAATAGGCTTCGTCTTTGGTGGAGCCGTTATAGGTGAGGTGCACGTTCACATCGAAAAAATCGCGCATGGTGGCGGACGGCTTGGGGTCGTCAATCTTCACCGTCACCTGTGGAATCCACAATTCGGAGTAGCGCAGATACGCTTCCAGGTACGCCTTGTCCAGCGCCGATTGCGCCAGCGGCTTGGGTTGTGCGTTCAGCGCGATCCCGCACGCCACGGTCAGCAGAGCCATCCATCTAATGACATTCATGATTTTCATAACGATTCCATTCTTGCTCAGCGTTGTCGGGCGTCAGGTTTTTCATTGCAAACCCGCTACGAACCCCTCGACGAACATTATACTGAAGACTTGTCATCTGAGAACACGGCTGGCGAGAACACGGCTGGTGAGAACCGTGCCAGACGGAACCCGGCGCTGTCCAAGCTCATCGGCGTTTTGATTGCGGTTTTGGCCATTCTGTTTCTGGCGAACTTGAGCAACGTTGGTTTTTTGGGACCCGACGAACCGCGCTACGCCTCCATTGGCCGCGAAATGGCGCGTTCGGGCGATTGGATTACGCCGCGGCTGGACGGCAAGCCCTGGTTCGAAAAACCTCCTTTGACCTACTGGCTGACTGCGCTCGGTCACCTGTCCCATTTGACGGACGAAAACGCCGCACGGTTGCCTCAGGTGCTGCTCAGTTTGGCATTCCTGTTTTTTTTCTATCGAACGTTGGCAGCGGAGTTTTCGCGGCGCATCGCAACCGTCGCGGTCTCGATCCTCGCCACATCCGTCGGTTGGATGGCCTACAGCTTCGTCGGATTGACCGATCTGCCGATGTCGGTCACCTTGGCTGCGGCGATGCTATTGGCGCTGACAAAAAACTGGGACAGAAGCTACGCGAACTGGATCGCGGGCGGATTGCTGGGGTTATCCTTTCTAGCCAAAGGTTTTGTGCCCATGGTGCTATTTGCGCCAGTACTGCTGCTGCTGGTGATACGCGGCCCCAAAAACCCAGAGCAACTGCCAGTTGCTCTAGGTTTTTCGAGCGGACTCCGCCTGGCCGCCGGCGCCCTTATCGTCGCCGCCCCCTGGGTGGTTCTGTGCTGGCTGCGCAACGGCCAAGCTTTTTGGGACGACTTCTTCTGGAAGCAGCACATCGCCCGCTTCTACTCGCCGACATTGGAGCACGTCCAGCCCTTCTGGTACTACGTTCCGGTGCTCTTGGCTGGCTTGTTTCCCTGGACGCCGTTGGTCGCTTTGCTGGCCAATCGCAAACTCTTTCTCGACGTGCGGATCCGCTTTCTGGCCGGTTGGGTTTTGTACGGATTCATCTTCTTTTCCGCCGCGCGCAACAAACTCCCGGGCTATCTTCTGCCCCTCGTGCCCGCCATCGCGGTTCTCCTGGCAATTGCGCTTGAACAGTCCATCGGCAAAGGTAGAAGAGCCGCTGTCTGCCTGGTACTCAGCGCACTTCTGTTGATTCTCCTGCCGGCCGCCGCAGATGTGTTGCCGCTGGCGCTGGTGACCGGCATCCGGCGAGCGGACCTGACATTCGCTCCCCATAGCCTTATCTTCGCCGCGATCTTCGTTGTAATTGCCTCGGCCGTTGGATGGTTGGCGGCGAAACAGCGCTTTTTGAACGCGATCGAATGTCTCAGCCTGGCCACCACCACCGTCATCCTCTATCTAATGTTCACCGTGCTTCCGGTTTTGGACCGCAACTATTCGGTCCGAGGGTTCTATCGCGAGGCACCGGATGCGGTTTCGGAAGCGTGCCTGGATCACGTGAACCGCGCCTGGGAGTATGGTCTGAATTATTACGCGGGGCATCCGCTGCCGCAATGCGGCGCCGGCCAGGTTGCCAAGGGGCGTATCATAGTGAAAGATCGCGTGAAAGATCGCATGCAAGATCGCCGGCTGGCTTTCGCTGCGCAGAAGTAGTACTTGGGCGGCGTCCGAATTTGAAGTATCATAATCTCTATAGGGAATACGGTCATGTCTATCGCAGAAGTCATCACATCTCAACAACTCCTTGAGCAAGAATACGATAGGGTAGTTCGCGAGGACATTGAATTGTTCCGTTCTCAAGCCGCCGAGCGGATTGCGGGCAAGATGAACGACGACGAACTGCGGCCCCATCGCCTGCGCCGTGGCGTTTACAGCCAGCGCCAGGAAGGCGTTCACATGATCCGCACAAAGGTGCCAGGCGGCTTGCTGACGTCCAATCAAATGCGCCAGATGGCCAAGGTCGCCGATGAATTTTGTGCCGGCAAAGGCCACCTGACTACGCGGCAAAACATTCAATATCACTTTGTTCCGCTCCCCAAAGTGGCGGACCTGCTGCACCGGTTGGCAGATGTGCGTTTGACCACACGTGAGGCTTGCTATAACACTGTCCGTAATATAACGGCATGCCCGCTTGCCGGTATTCATCCGCACGAGCCCTTTGACGTTCAGCCCTATGCGCGCATTGCAGCGTTTGCATTTTTGCATAAAGAGCTCACCGATAGCATGCCCCGCAAATTCAAGATCGCGTTTGTGGGTTGCCCAGAAGATTGTATCGCCACCACTATCAACGATTGCGGTTTGCGCGCGGTGATTCGCGAAGGCAAACGCGGTTTCCGTGTGACCGTGGCGGGCGGTCTTGGTCCACTCCCCACGGAATCCAAAGTTCTGCATGAATTCATTCCCGTGGAAGAATTGGTCCCCCGCATTGAATCGATTCTGCGCGTGTTTAACACGTATGGAAATCGTAAGAACAAGAATAAAGCCCGGTTAAAGTTCGTGCTGCGCGAGCGCGGTTTTGAATGGCTGCGCGATACCATTGAAGAAAATTATCAGGACATTTTGAAGAACGGCGGGATTGCAACGCCCACTTCCGTGCCGGAGAATTTCGGTGGATTCATGTCCACTAAACCTCCCCTGGGCAACGCGAAATTGCTGCCGGCGTATGAAGTCCATTCGCCGGAGTTCAACGCCTGGCGCGAAACCAACGCCATGAAGCAGAAGCAGGCTGGCTATTCCATTGTCACCGTCACGACGCCGCAGGGAAATTTGACTGGCGATCAGATGCGCGGCTTGGCCGATATCGCCGATCAAGCGGGCGACGGCTTCCTGCGTTTTTCCATGAATCAGAACGTCATCTTTGGCTGGATTGCCGAAGGATCGTTGAAACAGGTTTACGGCGCACTGGCCCAAATGAATTTGTCC
>JANXYJ010000043.1 GCA_025350105.1 Terriglobia bacterium
TCGCGATGGGTACTCCGCGGCATGTTCCAACACCAT
This sequence comes from Terriglobia bacterium, assembly GCA_025350105.1. Lineage (GTDB taxonomy): Bacteria > Acidobacteriota > Terriglobia > Bryobacterales > Bryobacteraceae > Palsa-187. The sequence continues at coordinate 37 of JANXYJ010000043.1, forward strand.
CCGCACCGCACGCTCCCGCACCTCGGGCGAATATCTCTTTACTTCTTTCTTCATGGCTCCACCTTCTCATTCGTTGGAGCCTCCGGTAAACCCGGGGCGGTTCACCCACCGGCCTGCTGGACGTTTGCGCGGCATTGATCACGAAAGCGATTCCCCCGAAAACGGGGACCAAAACCGATTTTCGCGCGCGCTATTGGCGCCTGAACTATATGGCGGATATGGCGGCCAAGGCGGAGTCGTAAGAACTCAGCGAATCAGGAGGAACAGAAATGGCGAATCAAGACCCCGAGTCACTGATCACGGCCGGGATGAACACAGCGATGATGGTGGCTTTTGCGTGTCCGGGTGGCGCACCGGTAGGCGCCGCCCTTGCCCTTGGCTCATTTTTGGTGGAGACTCTGTTTCCCCACAGCCCGGTGGATAAAGGAAAGTTCGATCCGCCGGTTCCGCCCCTGAGCCAGGCGGATCTGCAAGCCGCGTTGGCTTCCTTGAAAAGCGATCTGATCAACGCTTTGAAGAATCAGCAAACCGACGACGTGGTCCAGCAAATGCTGACTCTAGACCAGAGCTATCACGAATATTGGGAAAACGTGGCCAAACTGACCATGAATGGTGAGCAGTATGTAGTGAATGCCACCGACCAGGGTACGCAGGATTTCATCAAGCACACCTCAGACACATACTTCGACCTGCAAAATACCACCACCGGCGTTCTGGCCACTCTGCGAACCTTCAGAAACAAACTGCAAGCACGTTCGCTGAACGACGCGAGCCTGACGCCGGACCAGGTGGCCGAAAACCGGACCAATACCATTGCCCTCTACTGCTGGATCTGCTCCCTTACCGTCTCCTATCTGAAGGCCGCCGTTACCTGGCGATGGGGCTGGGAATTACTGACTGCCTGGCAGTTCGATGAATATAAGAAGGAGTTGGCGAAGTTTAACTCCGGCAAGAGCCAATTCCAGGATTTCGCCCACCTGGTGAACAATTTCCCCGGCGTGAACACCAGCCCCAATTACGTGCCGCCGGACTGGAACCATTGGATCAACACTCCGTTCTGCCCGGTGCCTATTTTGCTCAAAGAACTGACTTCCATGTTGGACCACGTCGAGGTGCTTCCCCCGGAGCAGGCAAAAAATAAACCGGCGAGGCCCGGCTTGTATCCCGAAACGCAGGCTCACTTAAAGGACCTTGACGCCAAAGTATCCAGCTACGATTCGGTGAAACCAGGAAGCGTGCCACTGACCAAGCAGCTGTTGTTGGACGCGATGACCAAAGGCATAGCACGCTCCGGAGCCTGGGAGCAGTTGGCGGACCAATATGGATTGCATAACATCACCGAGGACCAGTTGGATCAATTCCACAAAACCATTGAGTCCTGGAAGACGATTGCGGAAACCGTTAATTTTGTGAACTACACGGTTGAGCCGGGCGATACCATCTTGGCCATTATCCAAAAACATTTCAAGGATCCAACGGATTCGTTTAACAATGGGTGGAGATTGTGCAACGCCAATTTCACAATCGATGCTTCCCACCATCTGCCGGATCTGAAAGACCCAAAAGTACTGACGACAGGCCAAATCGTTAAAATCCCGCTGCTCCCGATCCGGTCAACCTTCCAATTGCCCTAAGGCTCCCCATATGTCCCAACCTCAAAACCTATCGACAGGCATAACGATGGACGGCACGCCGGCCCCGGTGGCGTTGCTCAACGGCTGGTTTTTTACCGCCCTCGCCAAGAGCACCATGGGCGGATTGCTCCCTGGTCAGGTGCCGCCTGCCAACTTGAGCCCGCTGGATTTCTTCCCGGATCCCAAGGGTGGCGCGGATGCTGGTGTGGCGGTGATCGTACTCAACAGCCTTGCCACACCCTTGACGCTGATTGGAATGTATCAGGACGACGGGATGGTTACGGCCAAACCCAAGCAATCGAGCTACCCCGCCACAATATGTACCAATGGCATCACGAAGTACCCGCACACCATCCCTGGGATCCGCGGTTATCCAATCCCATCGGCCCATCCCCTACCGGTGGCGGGCTTCGGTCCGGACTTGATGGCAGGCGTCGGGATCTACCGCTTTCATTGCCCTACCAACGACATCTCGTACGACGGCATGGGGTTTGCTTTGGGATTTTCCTGCAACCACGAGGACTACCCTAACGTTGGGATTGCCTTTAGGAAAAATAGAGAAAGCGTCCAGCTTGTCCCCGACCCCAAACTTTGGACCGACGGACAAACCTATAAGGGCGTGACCGCATACTGGGATCCCAAAGACAGCTTCAAACCCAGCAACACGCAAGTTTCTGGCCTTACCTGGAACCTGGTGTCCAAGGTCAGCGCCGACATTTCCAAGGTCACCGACCTGGTGGATCCGAATAAACCCAACGCTGCTCTCGCAACCGGCGTGAATGTCACGGATCGTCTAAAAAAGCTCTGGTCTCGTATTAGTGCCCGTTATCACAACGAAACTGTAGGCGGGGGTAAGCAGGTCGTTTACTCCCCGTTTCCCATCCCCAACGCGGCGGAGGCCAATGGTTACGATGTAGCACAGCTGCCGGACGGCCATACGCTTTTCATTCGGGGAAATATTTCCTTCAGTCCCTCGCAACGCAGCATGAACGTCATCACCATCTGGGTGGGTGACACCAAGAGCTGGCTGAACGACATTCAGGGAGAGATGGCAAACTTTCATTGGGGAAACACCCTGCGGCGCGTTGACCAGTCAGCTCCTCTTTTGATGTGGGTTGACTTCGCGTCGGGCGGAAAAAATATCGGTGCTTTCATTCGAAGGGGTCCGAAGTGGCAGGAAGTGCACACGGATGGATTTACCACTTGGTTCGACGAGGCGAGTTCGGATAAATCATCCGTGCACCTCAGCGACGCCTCCCGCGGCGTAACCGTCACGATTGATCTCACAGGCGGCAAAATCCGTTACCGCGAGGGGCAGAATGCGGAGTATGATCTGTACGACATACTAACCGTGCGGCAGATTCCGCTGTGATCATGTAGGGCCACGCACTATTGGAACGACGGAACAAGGACCAAATGAAATAGAGCGATTCAACGGAAATTTTACGCGAAGAAACTCTACGGCTTTTCCGCCGCCTTGGCCTTGGGCCGCGCATAATCGTTCCAGCCCAAGCCGCCAAAGTGCAGCGGGTCTTTGTTGTTTTCCGCGCAAATAAATTCCAAAATTTCCTCGCCCGGCACCAGGGCCGCTCTGATCGTGTTCCGCCATTCCCCCGTGTAAGCGTCCGCATCGTCGGCGATAATCTCAATCGTCAGGTTGGCTTTATCGGGCCTGGTAATCCGCTCCACCACGTGCAATTTTTCCGAATGAACGCCGAAACCCGCCGTCAGTTCGTTGAAACCAACCGTATCGATCACCAGCGTGTCCCCTTCCCAATGGCCCACCGAATGGCCCATCCACGCCGGGTTCCAATCCTCGGGATGCTTACGCCCGTCCAGGAAAATTTGCCGGTAGCCAGGCGTGGTGAATTCCGTTAAGTGAATAATCTCGTCCTTCGCCTGAATCAGCTTGTGAGGAAACCCGGCCATAAATGGGGTAGCGGCCTGTGGCAGACAATACGATCCCGGATTCTGCCGTTCAATCCCGGGCGCCACCCGATTCCAAATCTCCGCCGCCCAGGGCTTCAGCGGATACGGCCCCGGCCGGCCCAGCCCGATGGTGGACCACATGCCCGAAAGGTCCGGCTTACCGTCCGGCATGCGCGGCGTGGGACCGCTGACGTTGGCCTTTCTCCGCATGTCCTTGCCCAGCATATCCGGATCGTCGCCGATGGTCCCCAGATTCATTCCCCAGGGCGCGTGCATGTCGATTTTCTGTGTGCCCGCTTTAATGGCGATCTTGCTCAGCGTGGCCGGCAAGTACATCGCGCCCGGCAAGGGTATGGTCAAATCGTAAACCCCAACCGGCAACCCAGCCAAGGTATATTCACCCGTAGCCGTGGAAACCGGAGCCGTAAACTCGCGCCCGCTTTCCGCGTTCCGCGCGGTGAGCGTGGCTCCGGTGAAGCCAGTCAGCGCAGCTTCGTTGGGATCATAAAGGATTCCTGTGATGGTTCCCAGCGGCGGCTGCCCCAGCAGAACGGCGGCCAGTCCCGCTGATACGAATGCAATCAGGCACGCCCGCAGTAAGTTCAATTTCATAACTCTTTTCACACCCCAAAACTGTTTAGCCATTGTATCGGCTATTGTGACGGGGCGTGCGCTGTGTTATACCGTTACTTCAACCGCGCTGATCCCCGCCAGAAAATGCCGGTGCATGCGTTCCGGGTCCGGTTCCAGTCCCGAAAAAAGCCGGAACGACGCCACGGCCTGGCCCACCGCCATCCCGCTGCCGTCCAGCGTCCGGCACCCAGCGGCGCACGCGGCCCGCAGCAGTTCCGTTTGCAGCGGAAAATAGACGATCTCGGCAACCCATAGATCTTTTCGCAAAAGCGTTGCAGGCAACGGCATCCCCGGGTGTCCCACCATTCCGGTCGGCGTGGCGTGAACCAGTCCATCGGCCGTAGCAAGGCTCGCGGCCACCTCTGTTGACGCGACCACACGATCTTGGCCAAACAACTGGGCCATACGTTCGGCCAGTGCAACGGCGCGGGTGGTGTCAACATCGATGATGGTCAGCCGCTGCGTTCCCAGTTTCAACAGCGCGTAAGCCGTGGCCGCTCCTCCGCCGCCCGCGCCCAGTTGAACCACTTGATCGAGCGGCGCCCCCGCCATTCCGCGGCGAAAACTTTCCGAAAATCCCACCCAATCCGTGTTGTGACCGATGCGCTTGCCATCCCGAAAAACCACTGTATTCACCGCGCCCAGCGCGTGAGCGTCGTCCGAAAGTTCGGTCAACAACGGCAGGACCGCTTGCTTGCACGGGTGCGTGATATTCAAACCAGCAAATCCCAATCGCGCGGCGGAGGAAATCAGTTCGGGCAGCTGTTCGGCCCGACGGCCAGCTTCATCTAGATCAAGCAATTGATACAGGCACGTCAGGCCATGCTGGGCGGCCTCACGTTCGTGCATCGCCGGAGTCCGCGACGCCTGAACCCCCCGCCCTATAAGCCCCAGCAGAAGCCGCCCATGATTGCCGCCTTGGTGAGTGCCGTCCATGCGAACATTCATCTTCCCCGCCAGCGTAGCAACTTTGGACTGCATTGTGCGAACCTCTCATGAGGGTAAACTGGATGTTATGAGATACCTTACTCTGCTTGCCGTCACTGCTGCCGTGTTGTTACCCGCCATGGCCTTCGCGGCTTCCTCGGTGCATGAATTTACGCTGGACTCACTCAACGGCACGCCCACGCCGCTGGCCAGTTTCAAAGGCAAAGTGATGTTGGTGGTGAACGTGGCTAGCCAATGCGGCTATACATATCAATATGAAGGCCTGCAGCGGTTGTACACCAAATATAAAGACCAGGGCCTAGTGCTGGCCGGCTTCCCTGCCAATAATTTCGGCGCCCAGGAACCGGGCAGCAACAGCGAGATCGGCGCGTTCTGCAAATCGAAGTTCGGCGTGACGTTTCCCATGTTCTCCAAGATCTCTGTTGCCGGCGCCGACAAGGCGCCCTTGTATCAGTTCCTCACCGACACGCGAGCCAATCCCAAAACCGGCGGCGAAATCAAATGGAACTTCACCAAATTCTTGATCGACCGCGACGGCAAAGTGCTGGCCCGTTTTGATTCGGCCGTGGAGCCGGAGTCGAAGGAAGTGACGTCGGCGGTTGAAGCAGCGCTGAAAAAGTAAATATTGAAGCAGCGCTGAAAAAGTAAATATTGAAGCAACGCGGAAGAGTAAGTATTGAAGCCGCGCTGAAAAAGCAGGACGCTTACAAAGCCAACTTGCTAAAAACGAGACCGCCTCCGTCACCAAACGGAGGCGGTCTTGTTGTGTTTGAAACAGACCCTACTTCATCCGCCCCTTGAACCCAGTCGACAGCATCGGTATCGCCAAAATCCAATCTTCGTTGGTCGCATTTTCCCGCGCCACCACGTACAGCGTCTTCTTGTCCTTGCCGCTAAACGCCGTGCTGATCAACCCGTGGGGCGTTGGAATCAGGCCCAGGTACTTGCCGTCCGGCCCAATTACATGCACGCCTGGGTTCGCCGTCACATAGATGCGCCCTTCGGTGTCGATCGCGCTGCCGTCACCGCCGCCGTTTTCCCATTTTGCAAATTCGCGTTGGTTGGTGAGTGACCCATCCTTCTGCACATCAAACGCGGCCAGCGTGGTCCCGTTGGTGACGAACAAAGTCTTCTCATCGCGGCTAAGAATGATGCCGTTGGTACGCAGGTCATTGCCGTATTTGGTCACCACGCCTTTGGGATTCGCATAAAACAAACCGCCCATGGTGAAATAGACGCCGCCCTTACTATCGGCCATCAAATCATTCAGCACACCGCCAATGCAATCGAAGGAATCGCCGTTCATCTTGTTGGCGAAGTTCCCGCGCTTGGGCAGCAGTTGTTCAATGTTGGCATTTAGTCCCCTGTTGTTAACAAAAAGGGCCCCTTTGCGGTTTTGCGAAAGCGCGCCGCTGGTGTTCAGCCCGGTATAGGCCACCGACGTCTGGCCATTCGCATCCAGCTTGACCACTTCACTTTTATCGTTCTGGGCAATCAGCAGCCCGCCATCTTTGGTGCCGATGATGCCATCCGCGTTGTTACCCATCACGTGCCAAACTTCCTTCCACTGCTGGCCCGCGGCGATCACGCCCGGGATTTCCGTCACCTTATAATCCCGCGCACCCGCCGCCGGAGCCGGACCACGTCCCGGTCCACCGGGACCGCGCCCGCCGGGTGCCGGTGGCGGAACTTTGCAGGTTTTCAGTACGTCTGGTTCACGGGCGTCCTGCGGAGCTTGCACGCCTGGACCCGTCCGCAGCGCCGGAGTCTGTGCCTGTGTGAAAACCGCTGTGGCCACAAATGCGCCCAGCGTTAAAGTCAATATTCGGTTCAAATTCATAGACTCTATTCTAGTGCCGCAACCCGAGCATGTGTTGCCGGGGTGGCACCGTTGCCATTGACCGACTTGTGATCGCCCAACACGCAGCGCTAAGATCAGTGAAGTCTTGCCTTCGCGGAAACGAGATCCATCATGTTTAAACCCTTCGTGTTGCCGATTCTGTTCGTGCTGGCCCCATGGGCTCACGCGCACCATTCTTTTGCCGCCGAGTTTGACTCGACCAAACCCATCACCCTCACTGGCAAGTTCACCAAAATGGATTGGGTGAATCCCCACTCCTGGATTCACATGGACGCGGTGAACCCGAAAACCGGCAAAGTAGAAAGTTGGGATATTGAAACCGGTCCGCCGAACACGCTGTACCGCAATGGCTGGCGCAAGACTTCCATTCCCGAAGGTTCGGAGATCGTGGTCACCGGCACGCTGGCCAAAAACGGCAGCAACACCGTCAATGCCCGCACCGTGAAAACGCCGGACGGGAAAACACTGTTGGCCGGTTCATCGGAAGGGAATGCGGCGCCGGCGGCTCCCAAAGAATAACGCAAATGTCCAAGCTCCTTTCTGCATTGCTACTGGCCACCATCGTCGCTTCTGGTCAATCTAAAACTTTTTCCCCGCCGCGCTTGAGTGACGGCAAGCCCGACTTCAACGGCATCTGGCAGGTGCGCGGCAACGTGGTTTCAAACATCGACACGAATATCGAACAAAAAGGCGTGATTGTAGATCCCGCCGATGGCCGCATTCCTTATCGCCCCGAAATGCTGGCGCAACGCGCGCAAAAGAAACAGGTAGACCCTATCGCGCAATGCCGCATGCCCGGCGTGCCGCGTTTGCTGTATCTGCCCTTCCCTTTCCAGATCGCACAAGCCGCCAATCAGCCGGTGATGGCGCTGCTTTCGCAGTACGCGCACGTCATTCGCAACTACAACCTGCGCAACGACAATATGCCCGGCGAACATCTGGATGGCCTGGAAAATTGGCTGGGTGATTCCCGCGCCCATTGGGACGGCGACACACTGGTGGTAGACGTGCAAAATTTCAACGATCAGACGCTCTTCGATGCCGCCGGCAATTTTCATAGCGGCGAATTGCATGTGGTGGAACGCTATGCGCTCACCGGCCCCAACACGCTGGCCTACCAGGCTGTGATTACCGATCCCATGGTGCTGACCAGGCCCTTCACCATGCGCTTGACTTTCGCCCGCCACACCGAAAAAAACTTTCAACTGATGGAGCACGAATGCTACGCGGATAAAGAAGGGCCCACCGTCACCGTTGGCGACAAACCCGACACGGAACATAAAAACGACGAGCACGCCAAATGAAATTTCTCATTCTCATCTTCGCCGTTACTCTCTGGGCCCAGCAGCCGGCCCGTCCGCCCGTGAATCCGCTGCTGGCCGGTAATCCCTACGTTTCTCCTCCGGAAGTAAAAGGCGGCCCGGTTCCGCGCCTGCCCGATGGCAAACCGGATCTGCAAGGCGCTTGGTCGCAGCGCACTGCCGGCAATTCCATGTCCATGTTTTCAGTGGAGCGCACCGAGGGGCACCGCAAAACCAACATCCCGGCCACCCGCGGCGTGATTACCGATCCCAGCGATGGCGTCATCCCCTATCAGCCCTGGGCCCGCCAAAAACAAATCGATTTATCCGAAAATCACATGACTGAGGAATCCGACGCGCATTGTTTTTTGGGCGGCGTTCCGCATGCCATGTATACGCCCTTCGGCATGCGCATCCTGCAGCCGCCCGGCCAAGTGGTGATGACCTGGGAGTTCATGCACGCCTACCGCGTGATCCCGTTGTCAGACCGCGCCCATATCGACCCGAAGATCAAGCTATGGATGGGAGACAGCCGCGGCCATTGGGAAGGCGACACCCTGGTGATTGACGTGACGAACCAGCTTGGCCGCACGTGGCTGGATCAATCCGCCAACTTCCACAGCGACGCCATTCATGTGGTGGAGCGCATCACGCCTATCGATTCCAACAATCTTTCTTACCAGGCAACGATTGAGGACCCCAAAGTCTACACTCGCCCCTGGACCATTCAGTTCTTCTATAGCCGCATTCTGGACGCCGATTTCGAGCACCTCGAATTTGCCTGCATCGAAGGCGAAGTGGATATGAAGAAGCACTAGGCGTGCGGCTTCTTAGAACGTAATTTTCATCGCAAACTGAATCTTCCGCGTCGGGAATGCATTCAGAATCTGCCCAAACTGGCCGTTGTTCCACGCCGCAAACGCAGGCACCGCCGGCGATGTCGGCTGCGCCGTGGCCGCTTGCACCGCCGGACTGCTGGGATTAAACGCCGGCACCATGGTGTTGGCCAAATTGAACGCGTCCGCGCGGATCTGCAAACTGGCGCGCTCCTTCCAGCGGAAATCTCGCGAAAGCGCCAGATCAAAATCCCAATAGGCGGGCGTGTTCACACTGTTCCATCCGAGGTTACCCACCGTACCCAGCGGTTGCGGCGCAAACGCGGCTTTCGTCAGATAAAAGCAGCCGCCGCAACTCTGGCCGGTATAGACATTCGCTGGATCGATCAAATTGGGCCGCTGATGATTGATGCCCGAAAGCTCCTGGTCGGTTCCATCCTGCACGGCAAACGGCGCGCCCGACAAATATTTGTAAATGCCCGCCAACTGCCAACCCGAGACCACCGTACTCATGGCTTTATTACCAAATTTCGGTGCCTGCGCCACCGCCGTCAGGTTGATGATGTGGCGCCGGTCACTATCGCAATTGCCACGGTCAAACAAAGGATTGTACGGATTCGTCGCCGTCTCTTCCGGCTTGGAGTTGAAGCCTTGATAGTAGCCGATGCAGTGCGAAAGCGTATAGTTCCCGCTCATGCTCACGCCGCGCGATAAACGCTTTTGCAGCGAAAGCAGCATGCCGTTATACAGCTGTGTTCCAGACGGATACCAGGAATCCAGGTTACCCACCAGCACGCCCGCGGGATTCGAAACCCCGTTCTGTAGCGATAGCACCCGGCGCGCCTGCAGGTTCGCCGCCGCCGTACAATTGATGGCCGTCGCCGCGCAGCCTGCGGTCACCGCGCTGCCCACCAGTTGGCCGTAGTTGATGGCCTGATTGATATAGAGGTGCTGCACTCTGCTGCCCAGGTAGGTTCCCGTGGCCACCCACGAAGTTGCGAACTGCCGCTGCACGGAAAAGTTCCACGAATACGATGTCGCTGCGGACAGATTGTAATCGCTGGCCATGTACTGTCCGCCCGGCAAAAACGCCACGTTCGGCGTCACGCCATAGGGATATGGATTGCCGCCCGGCTGCCCTTGCCACGGATTCGCCAAACCTCCCGCCGGCGTGGCCAACGTCACTCGGCCACCCCACGGATTCGATCCCCCTTCATCCTCGCGGGCAATACCGGGCAAAAACGCATAACCAAACGCATACGCCGCGCGAATGGAAGTTTTGCCATCGCCCTTCGGATCCCACGCCAAACCGCCGCGCGGATCGAAGTGTGCCCATTGGCGATATGCCGAAGACTGCTCCGGAAAGCCAGTATCGCCAGGGAAGTAGAACCCCAACGGAGCATTCGGAAACACGGTGCTCTTGGTTCCGGCACGAAAGCGGCTCATATCGAAATTTGAAATTTGCCCGTTTTTGATTTGCTGCGGGAGAAAGGGCTCCCAGCGAATTCCAAAGTTGAAGGTCAGCCGCGAATTGATCTTCCACGTGTCGGTGAAATAGAGATTCACGTTATTCTGCCGCGAGGTAAACGCGTTGGGCAGTCCCTGCAAAATGCTGCTTAAATCACCCAGCAGAAAATCCGACATCCCGGAGCCAGACAAGTTGGGTGAACCCGTGAACAGCATATTAGCTCCGGTCGGCGTGAAGTGATTAAATTCCACCACCCTGCCCTGCAACCAGCCAACGCCGAAACCCATCTGATGCGCGCCCTTCAGCCAGCTCACATCATCGTTGAACGCTCCACTGTAGCCGTTCCAGAAGTCGCCGTCGCCCAAGCCGGTGCCGAACGCAAATCCGCCGCTGATGGTCCCCCCGCCCAACTGTCCCGGCGTTCCGCCGCACCAGAATCCGCTGGGGCCTTGCGAACCGTTGCCCACGCCCGCGTCACACAACGTGAACAGATGCGCACTCTGCAGGGTAGCCGCCGTGCGATTGAACGCCAGCCGCGCCGAGTTCACCATCGTCGGACTGATCACATACGTATCGCCAATCGCCGCCGAACTGGCCAACTGGTTTTCGCCCGCGGCGGTCGAGTTCAGCATGTTGTTCGACAGGCAGCTTCCGCTCAGCAACAGCGTCGAAGTGTTGAACGTGCACCCGGCCAGCGGCGCCGGATACACCACTCTACTTTCCAAGATGCGGAAGAAAAGAGAGTTCTTATCCGTCATCTGATAGTCCACTCTGCCGACATACTGATCGTCGTTTTCGTGCGTGGGCACTTGATAAGTAATCGAGCCGCACGGCCCCGGCGTCAGCCCAGCCAAATTGTTCAAATAGGCGTTGGCAATGAACTTGGCTTGCGAAGTGAAACGCGCGGGGTTAATGATTCCCGCCGTGAACAATGGCGTCGTCGGATTCAGGTTGTTTACCGGACCGGTCGCCTTCAACGCCGCGGTGTTGAAGCAGCCGCCCGTGAAATCTCCCGTCATCATCTTCGCGGTAGGCACTACCGTATTGGCCGGTAGATTCTGGCGGATGGTGCTGCGCTGAAAGCCGCCAAAAAAAAACAGCCTGTCTTTCTTGACTGGCCCGCCCACCGTGCCGCCAAACTGATTGCGCTTGTAAGTGCTGGCCACCGGCGAAAAGTATTCGCGCGCGCTGCCAAAGCCATCGTTACGCAGAAACTCAAACACATCGCCGTGAAAACTATTGGTGCCAGATTTGGTGACGATACTCACCGAGGTGGACGCGCCCCTCTGCGCCGTCTGTCCGCTGGTTTCCGCCTTGAACTCCTGCACCGCGTCAGGAAACGCAATCGGCATGGTGCTGCCGTTGAGAATGCTCAGATGATTGGCCCCGTCCAGACTATAATCGGTGCCCAATAAGCTGGATCCGCCCGCGCCGCCCGCAGCCACTCCTCCACCGATGCTAATCACCGGCAAATTGCTGAACCAGCGGGTTTGTGACGCGCCCGTCTGTACCGAGGCGCCGCCTAAGCCAATCAGATCGGTCACGTTACGCCCGTTCAATGGCAGCTCAATAATGCGCTGGTTCTGCACCACTTCGCCAATGCCGGAACTGCGCGTTTCCACCAGCGCCGCTTCATCTTTAATTTCGATGGTCTCGCTCACCGCGCCCACCTTCAGCGCAACATCCACTTCCGGATCGGTATTCACCTGCAGAACGATGCCCGTCTGTACCGCTTTGCTGAACCCATCGCGGCTCACTTCCATGCGATACGGACCCACCGGCAGCGCCGTCAACACAAAGCTGCCATCGGTGATCGATGTCACCGTGCGCGCCACCGACGTATCGGTCTGCGTGGCCTTCACCTCCGCGCCGGGCACCGCCGCACCGCTGGCGTCCCGAACCGTTCCATGAATCTGTGCCGTGCCCTGTGCAAATGCCGGTCCGCACGCGGCAACGCCAATGACAAACAGCGCAAACGCAAATTTAGAAGTAGACACAAATCCCCCAGACAACAAGTCAACTGGAAGAAACGATAGCACCGGGACGCGACCACGTCAAGCGTGCACCCGACAGCGTGAACGTGCACAGGTCAAGCGGACAAAGCGCAAAAAATTCTAAAACGGCAAATCGTCATCCGATTCAACCGGCCTTGGGCCGGACCATTGAATATAGATGTTCGCGTTGCCGTCCTTGGTGCGCTTCAATACACGCAATTCCCTGCCCGGGAGTTTGCTTATGTTTTCCGGCAGTTCGGAAAGCCGCTGGATCTGCAGACCGCTTTTTTGCAATTCTTCCTTGAGCCAAGGAATAGTCCGCTCCGTAATCACCCGGTTCTTGCGCAGGACTTGACCCGCATAGGCCCCTTCGCGAACCCGGAACTTCCATACCATCATGTTGTTCCCGGTGGTTTGTGTGCGCGTGAAATCCACTTGCTCCACGACAACGGAATATTCCCCATCGGGCACTTCCGTCTCGGTTCTGGAACTGGAAGCTGCGCTTCCCTCCGCTGATTGGTACAACTCGTCATACTGAGCCAGATCAGCAGCCAATTCATGGTTGACGATATCCCGGGCTCTCACCGCTTTGGTACTCATGCGTGATCTCCTTGCATGAATAGTCCGGGGAGCAAGACAAAACTCTCAGCAATTTACTTGGGCTTTTACCACTCCGCGTAGGGCGTGCCTTCCAGACTTTTCTGATCCGAGCCACTGCGCACATCGAAAATCCCCGGCGCGGTCTGATCGACGGAGGTAATGGCGTCCTCCATAATCACCCGCCAGGTCCGCGCGCTGCTGGTCATTGGGTCAATGGGCACGGCGCGCAAGTAGCCTTGCGAGACCAGGTCGTCCAACGTCTGCGGGGCTTTTTGCTTATCGAAAGTGTATTCGTCGATCACCGTCCGCAGGGTGAACAGATTGTTTTTCAGCAAACTTTCGCGCGTGCGGATCAGCGATTTTTGATAAATCGGCACCGCAATGGCCACTAAGATGGAGATGATGGCGATGACGATGGTCATCTCAATTAATGTGTAACCACGGGGCAGCGTATAGCCCTGACCCTCCTTACCCTGGCCCCCTTTACCCCGCTGTGGTTTACCAATCCGCATACTGTGTCCCATCCCGCGCCCGCTCGAAACTCTTGGTGTAGATGTCGAAGACATTTTGCCGGCCCCAGCTTTTTGACGACGGATCGTCTTGCATGCTCCGCATGCCCCAATCGCGCGTGTTGGTCATGGGGTCCAGCGGGATGCGCCGCAAAAATTTGATCTTCTTGCCCGTCGGATCCTGCGACAGTTTTACGCCGTCCATCAGAATCTGCAGATTTTCGGGATACCCCTCGGTGCCCAGTTTCACTTCGATTTTGCCCGCCAGGGTTGCGTCCTTGTAATCGTCAATCGCCTTGCGCAGCTCGCGCAAGGCATAACGCAGTTCGCGTTCTTTGTCGCGCTGCACTTTGTAGCGCGCCAGCGGCACGGCCATACCGGTCAACAAGGCCATGATGGTAAAGGCCACAATCAGCTCCACCAACGTAAGTCCGCGTTCGCCCGGTTTTTTCGCTACGGCAATCATCTTGATAGCTGGGACGTCTACCTTACGGAATATTGACGATAAAATCGCTGGGAGCGGTCGGCACCGGTTGGCCCTGCGGATCTTTCACGCCCAGCTCTGTCACCTTCACGGTAGCCGAGCCTTTACCCAGCGCGGTAAACTTCAGCACCGCCGCCGAACCCGATCCGCTCACCGGAGCCGACCCCGGTGGCCGCGTGATCGTAATCACCGCCTCACCCGAATCGTTGCGAATGTCCTTCACCAGGTTCGCCGTCACCCCGCCGCCCGAAAACAAATCGCCGGCCAGCACATCGTCCAAACGCAGTTGGTTGCGCGGGAACTGAATCTTGATCGGCGTGGCGGAGGCGGCGTTGTTTAAGTTGTCGATTTGAATCGTCGCCGTTACGGAGGAGCCCGCGGCCGCCTGCGCCAACGGTGGCACAAACGTCAAGCGAGCCACGCCCTGCAATCCGCCCGGTAAAAGCGATGCGGGCGAGCCGGGCGTTGCCGCAGGCATCGGTTGCGCAGCCACCGGCGCCACCGGAACCCCAGTATTGGACGCCGGCGCGCTCATATTCGTAGGCACGCTGGCGCCGATGGGGCCCACGTTACCGGCGCCAGTATCGGCCGTCACGCGCGGCGAATAATTCAGCTTCACCACCTGATCGGTTCCGGCGTAAATGCCGCGCAGATTTTCCGCGGTGTAATCCGGCGTGCGGACAATGTGCGGAACCAGCGCAATCAGCAACTCGCCGCGGATTTTCTCGTTATGGTCGCTGCCGAAAAATTTTCCCAGCACGGGAATGTTCACCAACCCGGGCAGGCCCGATATGTTCTGCGTATCCTGATTGGAACTTAAACCACCCATGATATTCACTTCGCCTTCGTGCAGGCGAATATCGGTGATGTTGGAGCGCTGCCCAATCACGGGCTGCGAAATGCTGCCGATGGAAATGTACTGCTGGACGCTGGAAACCGTCACTTCAATATGCAGTGTCACTTCGTCGGCGGAATGCACCTGCGGCGTCATGTCCACGTTCACCCCGACGTCGGCGTAGTTGAACTGCGTGGATACCAGCGCAGAGGCCGTATTGGTTTGAAAACTGCCGGTGGCGTAGGGGATTCGATTGCCAAACTTAAACGTGACTTTCTGTCCGTCCGACGCACGTACCTGCGGATTGTTCAACAGCCGCGTGCGGTTATCGGAAAGCATGGCAGTGAGCAGCGCGTTGGGTAAAGATGTGCTCCATTGATTGGACGATATGCGGCCAATCCGCGACAACGGAATGGTGTTCGCCGCCGCCGTTGCGCCGGCAGCAGCCGTTCCGCCCGGCGTAAAGTTCGCGGTTACGTTCAAGCCCGCGGTGGTGCCGGCGGCAATGGTCGCGGCCAAGTCCCGGGTGCGATCGCTGTTGGCTTCCATCACGAACACGTCGACCACCACTTCGGACTTCGGTTTATCCAAATCGTGCACCAGCTTTTCGGCAAGCGCCACTTTGTCCACCGTGTCCCGCACGATCATGGCGCGCTGGGCGTTATAGGTAAACACGCGGCGAATTTCCGCGACGGTGCGAATGGCTGTGGCGATTTCCTGAAACTCCTGCACCGAAGTTGCGTTGGTGACGTAGAACACCTTCACCACATCGTCTTCGTAATCGCGCCGCTTGGTCACGTTGTCTTCCGTAATGAAAATCGCATTCGCCGCAATCGGTTTCCAGAATGTATGCGTCAGCAGCGCCAGATAATCAAACGCCTGATCGGGGGTGGCATTGGTCAGGTCCACATTAAAATTGCGCGCCGGCGCGTTGAACTGCGAATCGAAAACCACGTTCACGCCCGCCAGTTTCCCCACAGTTTCAAACAAAACCTTGGGCGGCTGATTGTTCATCTTCAGCGTGGGAATCACCAGCGTCATCGGCTTCAACTCCGGCGGGGCCAACATGGAATTCACCCGCTCATCCGAACTCTTTCGCTCGCGTTCGGCCGGAGTCAGCCCGATTTCCTCGGCATTGGCGCTGCGCGGGGCCCGGTTGATCATCTCCTGCAATCGCTTCAACTGCTGAATGGCAATGCCGGAGGAAGGGTCCGCCACAAGGGCGCGCTGAAATTCCTGCATGGCTTCCGGCAACTTGCCTTCGGTCCGAAGTTTTTCGCCGGCGTCCACGTGTTTCTGACCAGCCTGGAAGCGCGCCCTCCGCATGGCTAGGGTGTATTCCACATTGCTGGGGTCCACGTCCACGGCTTCTTCGTAGAACTCAAGCGCAGCGTCCCAGTCTCCCCGGGCTTCCGACGCGCGGCCTTCCTTCAAAAACTTGTCGCCTTTGCGGTTCTTCGCCTCCAGAATTCCCGGCGCCGCCAGGACCGCGGCGAATAGCCACGCAACCCCTAAAACAAGACTTAAGTATTTTAGCTTCATTATCTTACCGGCCAAACGCGAACCCCGTGCCCGAAAACCAACATGCTACACTTGAAAAAGCGCGCACAGTCACTAGTATATGACGGCGCCCGGGTCGCCGACGTGGAATCAAAAGCTGCATATCGAAGCAAGATCCTAAGCGATAATCGCGCCGCTCGTCATAATTATCATCTATCGGATGCTATAGAAGCAGGGCTGGTACTTACCGGTACTGAGGTAAAAGCGGCCAAGGACGGCAAGATTGTTCTGAAGGATTCCTTTGGCGAGGTCACTGGAAACGAACTCTGGCTGGTAAACCTCCACATCGGCCAGTACTCGCATGGCAACATTATGAATCATGAGCCTGTGCGCAAGCGCAAGCTGCTGATGCATCGCAAGGAAATCGATAAAATATTACGGCAGACCCGCGAAAAGGGCCTGACCCTGGTGCCCACCAAAATGTACCTGAAGGAGGGCCGGATAAAGGTGGAAATGGCCATCGGTAAAGGTAAGAAAATACACGATAAGCGTGATAGCGAGCGCGAACGCGAAACCCAGGCGGAGGCCAAAGCGGGGCTGGCGCGGCGTCAAAGGCAGTAGAACTCTACGGGGAAGCATCGATTTAGGACGAGACAGCGAAGACGGAAGTTAAAAACGATGGAAATTAAACTTGTTGCAGGCCCGTTCGATCAAGTGCAGGCCGATGCCCTGGTGGCAATTGTGATGGAAGATTCCGCGGCGCCGGCCGAAGTGAGCGGCGCGGCCAGTTGGTTGCTGGATCTGCGCACCTCCGGCGAATTCACGGGGAAACCGGGCGAGATTGCGATTCTGCACCAACCGAAAGGCTTGGCAGCGAAAAGGCTGGTGCTGGTGGGCGGCGGTAAAACGGGAGACAAGCAGCACAAATTTGACGCCGCGGCTTTGCGGCGGACAGTGGGTGGAGCGGTCCGGACGCTGAAACAGAAGGGCATCAAAACGCTGGCGTTCCTGCTGAATGGCTTCAGCGGCGAAGCTGCCGTGGAAGGCGCCATGCTCGGCAACTACGAGCCAGATCAGTACAAAACCTCTACCGACAACAAGTCACTCGATGTGTTCTGCGTGATCGGTCCGGCGAGTCTAAAGGACGATGTCGACCGCGGCCGCATTCTGGGCGATGCGCAAAATTTCACCCGCGACCTGGTGAACGAGCCGGGCAACAAATTGACGCCGACCGAACTGGCTCGCCGGGCAAAAGAGATGGCCGACGAACTCCGCTTGGACTGCGAAATTATGGACCAGGACCGGATGCGGCAACTGGGCATGGGATCGCTGTTGGGTGTCAGCCAGGGAAGTGCGGAGCCGCCGGCGTTTATTGTGATTCGCTACAAACCGACGGGTGCCGTTACATCAAAAGACCACTTGGCCCTGATCGGGAAGGGCGTGACTTTCGACACCGGCGGCATCTCCATCAAACCGTCCGACAGCATGGAGAAAATGAAGTACGACATGGCGGGCGGCGCAGCCGTGATCGGAGCCATGAAGGCCATCGGCCAACTGAAGCCCAACATTCCGGTAACCGCGTTTATTCCCGCGGTCGAGAATATGCCCGGCGGCAAGGCCTATCGCCCTGGTGACATTTTGAAATCGCTGGACGGAAAAACGATTGAGGTGTTGAACACGGACGCCGAAGGCCGTTTGATCTTGAACGACGCCATCACCTACGCCCGGCGCATGGGCTGCACCCATCTGGTGGACGCCGCCACCTTGACCGGCGCCATCGTGGTCGCACTGGGTCACGTGCACATTGGAGCCTTCACCAACAACGATGCCATGCTTGGCCGGGTGATGACTGCCGCCAAAGCCGAAGGCGAAAAAATGTGGCACATGCCTTTGGACGACGATTACAAAGAACTGCTGAAAAGCACCTTTGCGGATCTGGCCAACATCGGAGGCCGCTACGGCGGGGCGATTTCTGCGGCCTATTTCTTAAAAGAATTTGCCGGCGATACGCCGTGGGTGCATCTGGACATCGCCGGTACCGCGTGGCTTGACGACGCCAAGCCGTTCATGGCCAAAGGGCCAAGCGGGGTGGGCGTGCGGACGTTTACGAAGCTGGCGCTGGATTGGAAATCATAGGTGAACATACTCGCCGTTGGCGCGCATCCTGACGACATTGAATTTGGCTGCGCACATGTGCTGCTGAAGGAAACCCGCAAAGGAAATCGAGTTAAGTACCTGGTGCTTTCTAAAGGCGAGGCAGGCTCGCACGGCTCCAGTGACGGTCGCGAAACCGAAGCCCGCGCCGCGGCGAAAATCATCGGTGCGGAAATTGAATTTCTGGACTTTGGCGGCGATTGCCACATGGAGCGCCTGCCGGACAACGCCTTCAAGCTCGCGGTGGAGATTCGCAAGTTTCAAGCGGCCATTGTCCTGGCTCCGCACTATGAAGAAAACCAGCACCCAGATCACGCGGTGGCCGGGCAGCTCACTCGCGATGCCTGCCGCTTCGCGCGCTACGCGGGCCTGGATGCCTTGAAAGGTTTTTCCGCGGAGGCAAATGCGCATGCGGTTTCCGCGTTGTACTTTTACGGGATCACCAAGGAATTTGGCGCCCCTGATTTGGTTCTGGACATAAGCTCCGTGGCCGATGACTGGATCAAAGCGATGGAATGCCATGCCAGCCAAATGCGCACGCGTGGTTATGTGGATCAACGCATTGCGGCCGCGCGGCATTTGGGTTTGTCGCTGGGAGTCACCCATGCGGCGGGGCTTTATGCGAACGACCCGATACGCCTGGACGCGCTGTCAGACTTGAGCCTATCGTCGCGGCATTTTTGAATATTTCCAGTTTGAATTATTCTAAAACGATCTGGTCGAAATATGATCGCTTCCCAATTGCTCCTCGATGCCCGCGTGAAACGCGAGCGCATGATCGACTTACCGGAAG
Organism: Terriglobia bacterium; assembly: GCA_025350105.1. Taxonomy (GTDB): domain Bacteria; phylum Acidobacteriota; class Terriglobia; order Bryobacterales; family Bryobacteraceae; genus Palsa-187. The sequence continues at coordinate 19,516 of JANXYJ010000043.1, forward strand.
GCGTTCGCCCCGCTAACCAACGGCAAGCCTATCAGTGTCAGGAGCGGTTGATCGATCGCCTACTGGGGCACTATTCGGGCGAAACCGCCGGCTACAAGATTGCCTGCACGAACGCGTTGGCGCAAGAGCTATTGCGCAGCCCCGAGCCGTTTTATGGCCGCTTGCTCTCAGCATTCTTTGCCACTAGCCCAGCTCGTTTCCGTGCCGAGGATTTCTTCATGCGGGTGATTGAGGCCGAGTTCGGTTTTCAATTCGCTCGCGACCTTCCGCCCGCTACCGCCCCGCTCACCAACCAACAAATCGCGGACGCGCTCGCTGGCGTTTTGCCTTCCGTCGAAATCGTCGACAGCCGTTACGTCACCTGGACCAACGTGGGCGTGCCATCGCTGATCGCCGATAACGCAGTGCATGGCGCTTGGGTGCGTGGTGCATTGATCGCCGATTGGAAACACCTGAACCTGGCCGCGCAAGCGGTGAATCTCTTTGTGAACGGCAAGCTGGTGGAAAGCGGCAACGGCGCCGCCGTGATGGGACATCCGTTGAACGCGCTGCAGTGGCTGGTCCATCGCCTGCACGCCCAAGGAATAACGTTGAAGGCCGGCGAATACGTCACCACCGGCGTCACCACCAACATCTATATGGCGCAAAAAGGCGAACATGTAATGGCTGATTTCGGCGTGGTGGGCACGGCGGAAGTCAGTTTCGATTAACGGCGTATAATCAACACAGGAGTACGTATCTTGGCAACCCTGCCCACCAGCGCTCCAGCTCGATTGATGAGCTTTGAGGAATTCGCGAACGTTCCAGACCCACCCGGCGGCCGTTATGAGCTCCATTATGGAGAGTTATTCCAAGTGTCTGATCCCCAATTCCCTCATGTAAAAGCGCAACGCCAATTGCGAATTCTGCTGGAGCGCGCCGCCGGTAACGCGGGCGTAGTGGAAAAAGAAATGCCTTTCCGGCCCCTTCCGGAATACGAGTCTTGGGCGGCCGACGTCGCCTTCATGTACCAGGCACGCTGGGACACCATTGAGCGCTACCTGATGGGCGCGCCGGAATTGGTGATCGAGGTTTTATCGCCCTCCAATACCGCCGCGGAGATGCTGGACCGCGAACAAATTTGCCTGGAAAACGGCGCGCAGGAATTTTGGGTGGTGGATACTAATCGCAAGATCAGCAAGGTATCAACGGCCCTGGGCCGCACCACTACTTACAAAGCTGGTCAGTCCGTTCCGCTCTTTTTTGCGCCGGGCAAGAGCATTTCGGTGGACGAAGTTTTTGCCTAACGCTGTGCTACTGTACTGCCACCCTCCGCCTTCCGCATCTGAAACGGGGTGCTCTTCACAATCCCCATCACCACCGACGAAAAGCGATAGTTGTCCTTCGCCGCATCGCGCACAATAGATCGCACCACTGGCATGTCGTAATAGTCCAAGCCGCGGCCCAGCGCGTAGGTCAGCATTTTTTCGGTGACGGTGCCTACGAATTGCTCCGGTCGTTTCAGCAGCGCTTTGCGTAAATCCACAGGCCCGGTTACGGGCGTCCCGTCTGCCAACTGCCCCGTCGCATCGATCGGTCCCGCCGCCTCCCTGGTCCGCCACTGGCCCACGGCGTCGAAATTTTCCAGCGAAAATCCCAGCGGGTCCATGATTTTATGGCACGACGCGCACGCCGGGTTGGCGCGATGCTGCTCCATCAACTGCTTCATCGATAGCTGTTTGCCATCGCCGTTTTCTTTAAGCGCCGGAACATTGGGCGGCGGCGCGGGCGGAGGCGTGCCCAGAATATTTTCCAGAATCCATTTACTGCGCAGCACAACAGACGTTCGATTGGGATACGATGTCACCGTCAATATGCTGCCCTGCCCCAGCAGACCACGACGATTTTCGTCGGCCACTGGCACGCGGCGAAAACGGCTGCCATAAATGTTGGAGATGCCATAGTGCCGCGCCAGACGTTCGTTCACAAACGTATAATTGGCGGTGAGCAAATCCAACAGACTACGGTCCTCGCGGAAAATACTGCCAACCAACATTTCGGTTTCGCGGCGCATGGCCTGGCGCAAATTGTCGTCGAAATTGGGGAACTGTTCGCTATCTGGCGCGGCGCTTTTAATATTGCGCAGGAACAACCACTGCCCAGCAAAATTATTGGCCAACGCATCCGCCTTCGGATCAGCCAACATCCGCTTTACTTGCTGATCGAGAACCGCGGGATTTTTCAGTTGCCCTAGTGACGCCAGCGTGATCAACTGGTCGTCCGGGATGGTGCTCCATAAGAAGAACGATAGCCGCGAGGCCAGTTCCAGATCCTGCAGTCTATGAACCGGCGAAGCACCCACCGGATCCACTTCGCTTCTGAAGATGAATTTGGGATCGCCCAGCAGCAAACGCAGAGCGCTTTCAATTCCACCGTCAAAGCCGCTTTTGTTCTTGCCCGCCTGATAGAAGCTGAGCAGACTCTCCATGTCGGCGTCGGTCACTGGACGGCGATAAGCTCTGCGCGCCAGCGTGCTCAAAATCTGTTTGGCGCAGGTGAGCTCATCTGCATTTTTAGCCGGCCTGCAAATGAAAATCTTGCGCCGGCTGGGCGTATCACCTGGACCCCTGGCTTGAAATGGCCCAGCGATATCAATGTGATCGATCAGCGGAATTCCGTTCATGTCCTGTAAATCGGTGTTGCGCGAGAAAGGCTGCAGCGGTTCGTCGGATTCGGAGTGATTCTTTTCCACGAACGTCACCGCCACTGAATGCGGACCGGCTTTCACCGGCACGCGAGTCTTCAGGCGCGCATCAATCGCTTCGCCGGCCTGGCCCAGGTTGGTGTCCATCATCCGGTTATCTTCGGGCCCACCCACGGGCGCCTTGAATACGCGCACACCATCCACGCTGATTTCGAGTTGATGGGGGAACTCGATGCCCGTCATATAGCCGACGATGTTGCGGAGAATGTGCACGCCGAAATCGTATTCGCCGTCGAGGGGGAAATTATGCTTCACGGCAACCCCACCGCGTGTGCCTAGCGGCAAGCCTTCCAAATGCTGATCCTGCGCCAGATCGGGAGGAATGCGATAGATTTGCGCCACCGGCGGCGTTGCCGGATCCCCCACCGCCAGCGCACTGATCTTGCGCGAAGCGGCCAAATATTGTTCCAACAACAGCGGCGAAACTTTCAGCACGTCGGCGATGTTGTCGAAACCGTTAGCCTCATCGTCGCCCGGCAGCAACGCGGTGACGTCCACGTCCAGCGCCAGCAAATCGTGAATCGCGTTGGCATATTCGGTGCGGTTCAAGCGATGAATCGCCGCGCGGCCCGGGTTCATGTTGGCAGCAGCGGCCTTATCAAGCGACGTCTCTAGATAGGTTGCGAATTCGTCAAACGTGGCTTTATCCGGCCTGGGCAAACCCACCGGCGGCATGCTCCCGCCGCGTACTTTGCGGACCACTTTTTCCCAAAGATCGGCATTGCTTGCGACTTGATCCACGCTCACCGAATCCAGCATCAGATTGGCTGTCTTCAAGCGCTGGTTGTGACAGGTGACGCAATATTTGTCAACCAACGCCTTTTGTGAGGACGGCGCCGCGGCTTGAAAACCGAAAGCGGCGGCTTGAAAACCGAAAGCTGCGGACGCAGAGATCATGAAAACCAAGCCAAAAAGAACGCGTTTCATTGATGAGTAGGCTCCGTCCACATTTTAGCGCAGGGTACACTAAACGAAGTCAAAGGAGCCCCGATGAAACCGTTCGCGTTGCTCGCCCTTTGCAGTCTTCAGGTTTCCGCCGCCGACATTCCCTCCGATTGCAATCGCGCGTGCCTGGAAAATGTGATGGAGCCGTGAGCGCGCAAGTGGCGGCCATGCTCACCATGTGTGAAAATGGCAACCTTGAGGCTCAAAGCAGTGAACATCCAAATCGTAAATCGCCCCATTGGGGAAGCCCCCGAAAACATTCGCGACGCATGGATTGGCCTCACACTGCCCCTTGCTCCGAACCATGTGGGCCTGCTTAATCGACGTGGTGTTAGTGTTCTTTCTATTCCCCGAAGCTGGCTGGTGTTTCGACTGATGGCTTGGTTCGGAAAGAGGCAGGAGATGAGGGGCTACGTGGTAGATGCGCGAGCGGCCATTGCCTGTCTCGATAGGGTTTCACCCGAGGCCGCGGATTGGTGGCGGAGGAACACTCCCCAATTGCTAAAGTCAGGCCGCGGGCTGCTCTTTAATGAAGAGTGCGCGCGAATGGTCGAATAAGACACTAACTCCTTGACTGCCCTGTTTTACTTCGGGTGCGGAATGAGCATAGCGTAGCAGAACAGTGGGGCGGCCCAGAAACTCGCATCCCAAAACTTGATAAACTAGCTGGCGGATAGAGTCCAGACAGGCACCAATGATCCGAAAAACATTTCTGTTAACGCTCGTTTTAAGCGGCGGTTTGAACAAGGCGGCTTTCGCACAGAACGCCGCGCTGACTCCATTCGATAAACTGCCCGATTGGAGCGGCACTTGGAGCATGATGGGCGGAACGATTTTCGACCGCTCCACGCAAACTGGCAAGGGCGGCAGCATTACTCCGGGCGTTCGCGAACATCCTCCTTATACACCCGAGTACGAGAAAAAGTATCAGGCGCATTTGGCTGCCCGCGATGCCGACCGCTACCCCGACGTGATCACCAACTGCGGCGTGCCGGTGGGTTTCCCGCGCATTATGAATCTTCCCGACGCTTACGAATTTGTGGTGCGGCCGGATGTGTTCTACATCATCGCCGAAAACAATAGCAACACGATGCGGGTCTACACAGACGGGCGCAAGCTGCCGGGCAAGGAAGACACATGGGGCACCTACACGGGCGTTTCGGTGGGCCATTGGGAGGGCGATACGTTGGTCTGGGAAACCGTGGGCCTGAAGGGCGACCGCGATAACGATTCGATTCTGGACCGCAGCGGGGTGGTGATCAGCGACGCCGCGCACATCACCACGCGCATGCGCAAAAACAACGAAAACACGCTGCAGGCCGACATGGTCATTGAAGATTCCAAGGCGCTGACCCAGCCGTGGAACGTGACCAAGCAGTTCCGTAAAGGTAAGCCGGGTTTGTTTTTGTATGATTATGGCTGTGCGGAAAATCAGCGCAACCCGGTGGATACCGCAACGGGGAAAACGCTGGTGCTGGGACCGGATGGTAAGCCGGTAAATTAGATTGAGGAGACACGCGATGAAGAAAATTGTCTTGATGACAATGGCCGTGGCGGGCTTGGCACTGGCTCACCATTCCGGAGCTGGCTTCAGCACCGAAACCAAAGAGATCACCGGCACGGTGAAGGAGTTTCAGTTCAAGAATCCGCATTCCTGGATTCAGGTAGACGTGGCCGGCGCCGATGGCAAAACGGTAGAGTGGAGCGTGGAGTGGGGCAGCCCGAATCAGTTGGGCCGCGAAGGCTATCGGCCGTCGACTTTTCCCGCCGGCGCGAAAGTGACCTTCCGTGTTCATCCGATGATGAATGGGTCCGCCGTAGCGGGCTTCATCGCGGCAAAGATGCCGGATGGAAAACTCATTGGCAAGTGGGACGGGGATTAGGCACCGCCCTATGCCGCTGGTTGCGGCTTATAACGCGCAACCCGGATCTTGTTTGCGCCGCTTCGCGTTCGGGCGATGTCGTAAGAGTTCTGCATCCTCATCAGTGTTTCCATGTCCACGCCGAACGCCTTCTCGAAGCGTAAAGCCATTTCCCCGGAGAGGTCAGCCTTAGCGTTCAGTAGGCTGGAGAGCGTTGGACGGGAGACGCGAAGAATCTTCGCCGCGCGGGTCACCGAAAGTTCGTGAGCGTCAATAACTTCGGTCCGCAGAAACGGACCAGGATGAATCGGGTTTAGCATCCGCATATATTTTTCTCTCAGTGATAATCCTGATAATCAAAGTGGACAATCTCGCCGTCTTTGATCTTAAAGGTCAGCCGCCAGTTGCGAGTCACGTGAAGGCTCCACACGCCCTTGCGATCGCCGGCAAGTTGATAGGCCTTCCAGTGAGGAAACGCCCGGAGCTTCTACGGGTCTTACATGTCTTGCAGGAAGGAAAGAATCGCGCGGAGCTTATCGACAGCATCCGGTGGCAGGCCCCTTGCGTTGTCCCCAAGGTAGAGTTTCTTCAATCCCTTATGGACGAAGGTTCGTATGTTCACACGATCTAACTGTAGCCCGTTGCCTTACACGTGTCAAATAGACGCATACGCCAAACGTCACGGCTGTGGCTCTACCCCGGTGCGCTCCAGCCGCCCACATCTTCCGCCAATTTATCGGCTTCCTCCGGGCCCCAGCTGGCGGGCTCGTAGGTATGAAGCTGGGTATCCTGACTGATGATATCGGCCACTACGTTCCAGGCCGATTCGACCACATCTTCGCGGACGAAGAGCATGCCGTCGCCCTCCATCGCGTCGGTAAGCAAACGTTCGTAGGGCGCGATGGAGCCGGTGCGATCCAGCTTCACAACGGACAGATCGACGGGCATGGGTTCCAGCGCCTGGCCCGGTTGCTTTACGCGAGCACCAATCGTCACACCGACGTCGGGGTCCAAACGGAAGCGCACGGTATTCGATCCAAACGGCACGCGCCACAGCGGACTCTCCTTTAACTTGACGACGACTTCGGTGGCCGTAACCGGAAGACACTTGCCGGTGCGAATGAGGAACGGCACGCCGGCCCAACGCCAGGTGTCCACTTCAAAACGCATAGCGGCATAGGTTTCGGCTTGTGAATTCGCCGCCACGCCGGGTTCGTTTTTGTAGCCGTTGAATTGGCCGCGCACCAGCGCCGTGGGGCGCACGGGAGATATGGTGCGAAACACCTTCGCCAGTTCGTCGCGCAGGGCTTCGGGGTACCAACTGGTGGGCGGCTCCATCGCCACGAACCCCACCACTTGCAGTAGATGATTCTGCACCACATCGCGAATCGCGCCCACTTCGTCGTAGAACTTGCCGCGGCCCTTGATGCCGAAATCCTCGGCCATGGTGATCTGGACACTATGAATATAGTTGCGATTCCAGACCGGTTCCAGAAATGTATTGGCGAAGCGGAAGAACATAATGTTCTCCACGGCTTCCTTGCCCAAAAAATGATCGATGCGATAAATGGAGGATTCCGGAAACACCGAATGCAGGATTTCGTTTAACGCCCGGGCCGATGCCAGGTCGCGGCCGAAAGGTTTTTCGACGACGACGTGCGCGTTATCGGCACAGCCGGATTTGCCCAGCGCCTCCACCACCGTGCCGAACAGAAAGGGTGGAATGGCCAAGTAATGCGTGGGGCGTTTCGCGGGGCCCAGCGCCTGGCGCAATTGAGTAAATGTATTGGCGTCCTGATAATCGCCATCGATGTATTGCAGCAGGCTGATGAGTTTAGCGAACGCCGTATCGTCCACACCGCCGTGTTCGGCCAAGCTATCGTGCGCGCGCTGGCGCAGTTGATCGAGGGTCCAGCCGGCTTTTGCTACGCCGATCACCGGAACATTTAGATTCCCTTTCAGGATCATCTGCTGAAGAGCCGGGAAGATTTGCTTGTACGCCAAATCACCAGTGGCGCCAAAGAACACCAATGCGTCGGAAGCAG
>JANXYJ010000048.1 GCA_025350105.1 Terriglobia bacterium
GTTACGCGCCACTCGGACGGGGCTTGGAAGGCCACCGCTAGCCAGAAGTCGCCTTCTGGGAACTTGTGGATCACTGCTCTATATAACGGCCTTGTAAATAATGAAACCCAAAACCGGCGTTCCGGCATTAGCCCTGATTACCACCATTATCGGAGTGTAATGAAACCCGCTTCACGATTCGGAACGGTGGGATCGCGCAGGCTCCAACGGCCCCCGCGATTTGATTCCCGCCGTGAACCTATTGATGTGATGAGAATCCCGCCGGCAAAGCTGCCTCAAGATTGATTTGTTCTCCGCTGATGGGGTGGTGGAATTTCAGATATTGGGCGTGCAGAAAATATCCTCCATCGCCGGGGAGGCCGGGGAGAGTTTCAAGAGGCTGGCCGTTTAAGCCGTACAGAGGATCGCCTACCAGGGGATGGCCGATGGATGCCAGATGGATTCTGATTTGATGCGGGCGGCCCGAATGCAGGCTTACCTCAAATGTTGTTGTGTCAATACCGCGTGAGATCACCTTTGCAACTGACCTTGACGGTTTCCCACTTGGGTGGGCGGCCCACACGGAACCGATGAGGGGGTGCGGCACGAGGCCGATGGGTGTGAGGATTTCGTAGGCGTCCTGCTGGGCACTGGTTGGAGCCAGGTTTTGCGCCAGCGCGCGGTAGATCTTTTCAATCTTGGGTGTGTTCCAGTTTGCGAATAGAACAGAGGCCGCCTGCGATGTTTTGGCGAAGAGGACGATGCCGGTGGTGGCTCGGCCCAACCGGTGGACGGGGTTTGCGTTGGGCATTTGCTTTTGCACCAGGCGCAGGAGGGTGTTTTCCATGAAGCCGCCGCCGGGGAGAGTGGGCAGCCCGCTGGGTTTGTTGACGGCCAATAGATGGGAGTCTTCGAACAAGATTTCAAAATGCTGAGGGGCGTCTGGTTCGATCCACGGTGGACGGTTCCAGACCAGGGTTTGGCCTAAAGTGACCGCTTCGCTTCCCGTGGCGGTGACGCCGTTGAGGGTGACTTCGCCGTGGTTCAGCTTTTGTTGCCAGGCTTGTGGGGTTGAGTGTGGGTAAAGGCTTGCCAAGTGGGAGAGCAGGGTTTGTTGATTATTTTGGCCGCGGTATTTGCCGCTGATGATTGTGCTGTAGGCATAGCCCCGGTTGAGCATGTAGTTTGAGTGTAAGCGATGCCATCTGCGGCGCGTCTGATGTCACTTATCCGACGCAGGGAGGTGAGCATTGGATCTCGCGATGTTCGGAGAATGAAGTAGAATCGGTTGAGCCTGGAAATGGGCACCCTTAATATGAAACTGCTTGCAGTGTTGATCGCCGGTTTGGCGTTCGGCGTCTCCCCCGCCGCTGCGCAATGGCTGGACTACCCGACGCCAAACGTCCCGCGCACGCCCGACGGAAAGCCGAACCTCAGCGCTCCCACCCCGCGCGCCGCCGATGGTAAGCCCGATCTCTCAGGACTCTGGGAACCGGAACTGAAGGGCCGCCTTGGTGAAGGGACAATTGGAATCGCACCAGGCGATGATCCCGTCACGCCCGAGTTCGTCAACATCGGTCTGCGCCTGCAAGGAGGCCTGCCCTATCAGCCCTGGGCCGCGCAGTTGGCCAAAAAACGGACCCGGGAGGACAAGGGCGCGGATGACCCTCTGGGCAATGGCTTTCCGGTTGGCATCGTGCGCCTGCACTCCTACGCAACGCCGCGAAAAATGATCCAAAACCCCGGACTGCTGGTGATTCTTTACGAACTGAACTCCACCTTCCGGCAAATCTTCACCGACGGCCGCCCGCTTGCTGGCGATCCTAATCCTACCTGGAATGGCTACTCGAGTGGCAAATGGGACGGCGACGTTTTGGTTGTAAAGACCAACGGATTCCGCGACGGTATGTGGCTTGATTCCGGCGGCAGCCCACTGAGTGAAGGCGCGGTGATGACCGAAAAGTTTCACCGGATAAACTTCGGCCGCCTGGAAATCGAGCTCACGGTCGACGATCTGAAAACCTACACGAAACCATGGACGGTCAAAATGGTTCAAACCATCAAGCTGGATACTGATTTGCTGGATAAGATCATGCTGGAGAACGAGAAGGACATCAAGCACCTGGTGAAGTAGAAGAACGTTCCCCACCGGAAACGGGTGGCCGAACGACCACCCATTATGGTTCGCGTTGGTGAACGGATCGAGAGGACGCTAGATTATCTCTCGGAGAGATTGGGCCAGACGCTGGGCCCATCGTTGCTGGTTGGGCGGGTCCTCGATTTCGTCCTGTCTGATTTCTATTTGAAGGTGCGGAAGCCCCCGCCGGATTGCGTGGAATGGGGTGCTGTAGTCCACGTTTGGATCCAGATCGTAAGGCTGGTTGTCCCCCACAGTTATGTTACTAACTCGACGGAGGGAGGCGAGCATTGGATCCGTCAGACGGCGGTCGAGGTGACTGGAGAGGGAGACCTGCCAGGGTCGATCGATACCTCCAAGAGAATCGGTCATGGAGTGGATGGACACGGCAATGGATGGCGCCCCTCGGGCCTCGCGTTCCAGGAATACGGATTCGACGGCATCGTGATAGGGATGGAACCAGCGTTGGAGGCGCTCGGCTTTGGCGCAGGCGCTGAGTTGCAGATTTCCCGGAATCAGAGTGCCATCACTCACTTCAGGTATCAGGCCCGTATCGTGAGGCTGTCGGTTGCAATCGATTACGAGCCGCGAGGTCTGGCATAAGATCGCTGGGGCGTCAAAGATGTCGGATAGGGCCTGGGTGACGCCAGCAGCTCCGATATCCCACGCAATGTGGCGCATCAGTTCGCTGGGAGGCAAGCCGAGGTTATCCAGTTCCACTGGAACGTGATTGCTGGCATGGTCGCAGAATAGAACCAGGCCGGCCGAACCGAGGGGACGAACAATGCGAGGCATGCTCCACCGGCCCTCAGCCTGCAACTTCGTTGACGGAAACCGTGACGTCCATATCGATAAAGGCTTCTGGCGGCCCCTCGTAGGTGCCCCAAAGGGGCAGAACGTGCTCGGGTTCCCAGGCAACAGCGACTCGAATCAGATTGCGGTTGCCGATGATGCTATTGGTGGGATCGAAATCAATCCAGCCTGCGCCGGGCAGATAGGCTTGCATCCAGGCGTGGGTGGCTCCGCCGCCCGTCATATTGTTGGAAGACTGGTTGCTTGAAGACTGGGTAGACGACTGCGGGCTGAAAATGTAGCCGCTGGCAAAGCGCGCCGCAATGCCCAGGGACCGGACGGCTGCGATCATGAGTACAGCGAAATCGCGGCAACTGCCTTGACCTTCGCGCAAGGTCTGTTCCGGAGTTTGCACGCCTTTTTCAATGCGCCGGGCATAGGTGAACTGATCGCGGATGCCGCTGGTCATCGCCCGGAGAAGTTTCATGGTGCCAGTCAAATCGGACGGATCAAGAAACTGCAATGCCCACTGAGCGACGGTTTGGCTGGGATTGTGATCAGCCAGTGCGTTTGAGAGATTGGGAAAATCTTCGTCGGCGTACTTGAAGGGATAGGTCTGGGCGTAGTCTTCGAGGGGATATTCGAGCGGAGTGCTATCGAAGTGTTCCAGCCTCAGGGTACTCTCGAAGCTCAGTTCGGTAGTGGTGCCATCAAATGTAGCCACGGCTACAGAGTTATCAAACGGATCGTGAAGCCAGCGCAGGTGCGCAGGTTGCGGCGTGATCAGCAGTCCGGAACTGAGCAACCGAAGATCATGACTTTCGCGCGGACGGAACATCATGCGATGTTCGCCAAGGCCGACCGGCTCCCGGTAGCGGTAAACGGTGGAGTGGCTGACGGTAAGAAATGACATTTAGCGGGCACCTGCGGTAGAAGCGTTCGCAGGATGCTCGTCGGTCCAGACCCGGAAGCTTTCCAGCGTGTTGGGTCCGAAGGTGGTGGCGATCGCGACATCGGAGGCGTCCCGGCCTCGCGCCATCAGGATGCGGCCAATGCGGGGCACGTTGTTTCGTGGATCGAACATGTGCCAGGCTCCGCCGATCCAAGCCTCAAACCAAGCCGCGAAGTCACCGGCAGGGTAGGGCAGCGGCGTCCCAATATCGCTGAGGTAACCAGTGCAGTAGCGCGCTGGGATATTCATGCAGCGGCACAAGGCGACGGCGAGATGAGTGTAATCGCGGCAGACGCCGGTGCGGCCACGGAAGACCTCGGCGGCCGTGCGGGTTGGGCTGGCGTTCTGGTAGTTAAACGAAATATGGTTGTGAACGTAATCGCAAATCGCTTGCACCCGCGGATACCCGGGCGCGATGCCGCTGAAAAGTTGCCAGGCGACATCTGACAGCAGGTCCGTCTCACAATAGCGGCTTCCCAGCAGGAACATGAGCGTTTCGGGAGGCAAATCCTCCACGGAATGTTGCGCTGCCGCGAAAACGGGCTCATCCGGTTGGCCGCTATCTTCCACCAAGCAATCGGCCGTCAGCCGGCATCTGCCAGCGGGTGCCAGACCATGGTGGCATTGGTTTCCGAAGGCATCGTGGTAGGCGCTGATGGGAATCGCCGGTTCCGTATTCAGGGTATCCCCAACGACGATGTCAGATTTACGGGACTCGTGTACATTCACAACCAGAATGAGTGGCGTTGGTTGAGGAAAGTTGTAGATCAATTCGTAGCCGGCTCTTAACTTCATGCTAGACACCTGGGATCTGCGGGAACGGAGTCCGCGATTGGAGTATCGATTCGAACCAGATTGATCGAACCAGAAAGAGGCGCTTCCGTGAGTTGCCGCCCTTAGATCAATGCTAGCATCAAAGCCGCGAAGTCGATGTGTTTACAAGGGCTGAGGCGAGGGTGACGATAGGTGCTGATGCGAGTTCGGCTCCCAGACTTCCGCCACAAATTTGCGAGCATCACGACTTTTGGGGTTGCGGGAGAAGTGCATCTGTTCTGCTAGTTGGAAACTCAGCGCCGGATTTTTTCTAATATTTTGCCGGTGCCGTCCAAATCACCGGGTAGGCTCATGCCCAGAATTCTGGCGATGAAAGCGTAGATATTCACGTTGGTGAACGGCTTTAAGCGGGCGCCCGCACGGATGTTTGGTCCGGTGGCGTAGAAGACGCCGCGCATGGTTTGAAAGGTGTTGGGGTCAAAACCATGACGGCCCATTTCGGCCGGTTTGGGGTCGGCAGTGATGCGCAGTTCAACCGGCTGGCGGGCGAGAACGAAGAGGTCGCCGATGCGAGGGTCACTGTGGTGAAGATCGTTCGCATAGTGCCAGCGCTTGGGCATGTGATTGGTGCGGTAGACCTGGAATCGCGGATCGCGATTGTGCAGTGCGCGGTAAATGTTTTCGCGCGCGGTGACGTCGGGTGCGTAGACTAACAGGAACGCTCCAGCCTTGGCGACGCGGACGCTGCTGAAGTCGGCGAATTCGCTGAGGTTGACGGCTGTTTTGACTTGCTGCATGCCGTGATCAGAGACAAGGATTAGATTGACGGGCAGGCCGGTGGATTGGAGGCCCTGGCGGAGTTGGCCGATCAAGCAATCCAGCCTGGCGACCGCGGCTTCGGTTTCCTTGGACTCCGGCCCGTAGTCATGACCAGCGTCGTCGGTATCACTGAAGTACAGAGTGACAAGATGCGGCCTTTGTTCGAGCGGCAGACGCAGCCATTCCAGTACTTTTGCGATGCGTTGTTCGTCGGGAACTTTGCCGTCGTAGAGAGCCCATTGGGACGGCCGGCGCCCGGCGATTTCGGCGTCGCTGGTGGGCCAGAACATGGTGCCGGTTTTGATGCCTTGTTCTTCGGCGGCGATCCAGATGGGTTTGGCGCGGTACCAGGAGCCATCGGTGGCGGTTTTGCTGAGGCTGTAGTCGGCGTTTCTTGCCGGATCGTAAAAATTGTTGGCGACGATGCCGTGATGGCCGGGATATTTCCCGGTGACGATGCTGATGTGGTTGGGGAAGGTGACGCTGGGGAAAGAAGGGATGAGGGCTTCGGCGGACGCGCCGGCCTGGGCCAAGTCCAAGATGTTTTTGGCATGATAGCGCTGGGCGTAATCGTAACGGAAGCCGTCCATGGAGACCAGGACGACGTAGGGTTTGGGGGCGGGCGATTGGGCAGAGAGTGCGGCTGCGGTAAGTAGGAAGAAGACCAGTTTGCGGAGAAGCATGGGAAAAAGCCAGTATCGCACTAGGGCGTGCTTTGTTCCATTTTGGGACGCACTTCTCGTGAGAAGTTTCCCGCGTAGGTGCGACTAGTACACGTGTACCTATTCCTGCTCGTATTGTGCCTGGTGTTTTCGGCGAGTGCGCAGACGCACGTGGACTATATCGGTGGAACCGAGGCTGCGCTCACCGGAGTGAAGGGCGGGCTGATGGATGTGACCGACGACCAGTATTTGGCCTTTTACAACCACGAGATTCAAGTGCGGATTGCCTATAGCCACGTAAACGAACTGGAATACGGGCAGAAAGTGGACCGGCGGTTACTGATGGCGGTGGTGATTTCACCGGCGTTTCTGCTGGCGAAAACGCGCAAGCATTTCTTGACCATCGGCTATACCGGCGATGACGGGAAGCAGCAGGCGCTGGTGTTTCGGGTCGATAAAAACGGCATACGCGGGGCGCTGGTGGGGCTGGAGGCGCGAACCGGTTTAAAGGTTCAATATCAGGATCCGGAAGCGAGAAAGGCGGGCAAGGGCTGATGGTTTCACTCATGTGGATGGTGCTTTGCGCGCAGGCGGTGCCTGCAACGAATGTGCCGGGGAATCCTCAAGTAAGGGCGGCGGTTGTGAATGCTGCGCCGCGACTGAGCCAGGCCACGGTCGTTAATGTGCCTGTGCCGGAGGAAGCCAACGGAGACTTGCTGCGGGTGCATCGCGTGTATGTCGACCGCCTGACGGGTGGGGAGACTGCGGCGCAGATGCGCGATTTATTGATTAGCAGCCTGCAAGGGTCAAAGCTGTTTGTGGTGACCGAAAACGAAGAGCGCGCCGATACTTTTTTGCGCGGCGCGGCGGAGGACCTGGTCTATACCGATCAGTTTCAGTCCTCGGAAGGTGTGAATATTCACGCTGGGGACGGGGGGAGCAGCAGCAACAGCTCCGGGACGCGGTTTAACGGGGCGGGCGGCAACGCCAGCCGCAGCGCCAGCCGCAATATGCAACTGACTTTGGGAGAGCACGAAGAAACCAATATCCATGAGCGGCGCCATGAAGCCCTGGCCACGGTGAGGCTGGTGAATAAAGATGGCGATGTGATTTGGTCGACCACGCAGGAAAGCACCGGCGCAAAGTTTCGTGGGGCCAGCGCGGATGTAGCGGAGAAGATCACGCGGGCATTGCTGTTTGAGTATGAGCGGGCGCGGAAGAAGAACTGATGCATCCAAGGTGAATTCTGATCTTTGCTCTTCCCCTGCCGCATGGTAAGGTGAAGCAAAGTGGACTCCCCCAATCCGTTCTCCGACCCTCTTCGTTACGATCGCCGTGCGCCTGAGTGTGCCATTGTGATTTTCGGCGCCACTGGTG
>JANXYJ010000054.1 GCA_025350105.1 Terriglobia bacterium
TGTCGATCAGATCGCCTTCTTTAGAAATGCCTTCGCCGTAGATGATGTCGAACTCCGCTTCGCGGAACGGCGGCGCCATTTTGTTCTTCACGATTTTGATCTTGGTGCGATTGCCGGTAACCACTTCGCCTTCTTTAATCGCGGCGATGCGGCGAATGTCGGCCCTGACACTGGAATAAAATTTCAAAGCCCGGCCACCGGTGGTGGTCTCCGGGCTGCCGAACATCACGCCGATTTTTTCGCGAATCTGGTTGATGAAAATCAAACACGTGTTTGATTTTGACACGATGCCGGTGAGTTTGCGCATGGCCTGCGACATCAGCCGGGCGTGCACACCCATGAAGCTATCGCCCATTTCGCCATCCAACTCCGCCTTAGGTACAAGAGCTGCGACGGAGTCTACCACCAGCACGTCAATCGATCCCGACGTGATCAATGCGTTGGTAATTTCGAGCGCCTGTTCACCGTAATCGGGCTGTGAGACCAGCAGATTATCCACATCCACGCCCAGCTTTTTCGCATAGACGGGATCGAGGGCGTGTTCGACGTCGATGTACGCCGCCATCCCGCCGACTTTCTGCGCCTCCGCCACCACTTGCAATGCAACCGTGGTTTTTCCCGAGGATTCAGGCCCAAAAATCTCGGAAATGCGCCCGCGCGGAAAGCCGCCAATGCCCAGCGCGTAATCCACCGAAATAGAGCCCGACGAAATAGACGGCACCGCATTCACCGGCTGCCCGCCCAAGCGCAGAATGGAGCCTTTGCCGAACTGCTTTTCAATCTGGCCTAGTGTGGCGCTGAGGGCACGCGCGCGTTCTTTTTCGTCCGGTTTTGCGTCGGCTCTATCCATGGTGGGTGGGCTCCTTTGGTGGAACAGTACTCGGGGGGAGATCTTGATTATAGCGTGGCGAGTTGGGTTGGCCGAGAGAATTGGATAGCCCCGTCATACAAATATTATACGGCGAAGAAAAGGCGAATGCAAGTATGCCGCCATAATTTCGTTAGGTGCAACTCGGGTTTTCCTTAGGGAGAATGCTGGCATGCGGGCGTTACTTTGTTTGTGTGCCGGTACGAAAGAACTATTTGTACTGGTACTATCTAAGTAGATTCGGTATGCCAGCTCCCGCTTTTGCCCTAGAAGGGCGGCAAGAGTCCCAGTCGATAACCGATGGGATGAAAGCCACCACAAAGCAACGCTGTGACGATCCGCCGAAATTGGGTTTCGTTGAGCGCTACAGACTTCTGCTTCTGACTAGCCCCTTGCTGATGGCCGTTCTGACCATCATATTCAGATCCGCCAGTAGGGACTTTCGGGAAGCAACTGATTTGATTTTTCCCCCAAGATGACTCCGCAGGCCGTTGCGGCAGTAGTGAGCAACGACACGACTGTAAAGCCGTCTCATCGAATTAATTTTTGCTGGGGTTGTCTCGGCGCTCTGATTGGCCCACTATTGTCCTTGTACAAAGCCGTTGAGGCGGGTCAACTACCAAGCCATATTTGGCTATATTATCCGGTTCTGGTGATCTGGATCTTGGTGTCTGGAGCCTTTGCCATTGCGTGGAAACCTGACTCGGAATGGAAAGCGATATGGGTGGGAGCATCGGTCCCTGCCCTAGCCGCATCAATGATCGCAACGCCCTTGATTCATCAATAGATGTCTAGCCTTGCGCTAACCGCAAATCGTCTTCCAGTTCGTAGATGCGATCTTCCAGCGGACGCGTAGGTGCGTTGGCGGCTTTGGCTTCCTCCAGCTTCCGCTTAGCGGTAGCCAAGCGTTTTTGCAGTCCGGCGACTTTGCGATTGGGCTTGGCCGCTTCCACCACAGGCGCAGCTTTCTTGGCGGGCGCGGCTTTCTTGCTTGCCGTCTTGGCCCGGGCGTGCGCTTTGTAGCGAAACGCCGTGATGGCGGGCGGCGGTTTCAGGGGCTTGCCGAAGTCGGCGCGGTAATCGTCCCCAATGCGCGCGGCCTCCAATAACAAATCGCGGAAGCGGACCTCCATGGCCTGCTTGGCTTTCAATCGCAGGCTATCGCCGCGTTCTTTCCACTCTTGATATTCGCTGATGATGTCGGGCATGATTTATTTTTAGACTGATGTCAAGTCTACCGAATTACGCCCGCCAGCGGACTACTGGCCGAGGCGTACAGCTTCTTTGGCATCCGCCCCGCCAAAAACGCATGGCGGCCGGCTTGCACAGCCAGGTTCATGGCGGTGGCCATAGTGACGGAGTCCTCGGCTTCGGCAATCGCTGTGTTCATCAGGACGCCGTCGAAACCCAACTCCATGGCAATGGCGGCGTCGGAGGCGGTGCCCACGCCAGCGTCCACAATCAGTGGAACTTCGCTGATCATCTCGCGCATGATGCGCAGGTTGGTCAAATTCTGAATGCCCAGGCCGCTGCCGATGGGCGCGCCCAAAGGCATGACGGCGGCGGCTCCGGCGTCGATCAGGCGGCGGGCGTTCACCAGATCGTCATTGGTATACGGCAGTACGACGAACCCTTCCTTGGCCAGCACGCGGGTGGCTTCCACCAGGCCCTGGTTGTCGGGGAACAGGGTGCGTTCGTCGCCGATCACCTCCAGTTTGACCCAATTCGATAGGCCCACTTCGCGGCCCAGGCGAGCGGTACGGATGGCTTCCTCGGCGGTGTAACACGCGGCGGTGTTGGGCAGCAGCATGATCTTGCCGCGGTCAATGTAGTCGATGAGCGAATCACCGGAATGAACCGCGGACTTGTCAAGATTCACCCGGCGTACGGCGACGGTGACCACTTCCGCTCCGCTGGCCTGATGGCAACGCGCCATTTCCTGGAAACTGCGATATTTTCCGGTGCCCACAAAGAGGCGGGAATGAAACGGGCGGCCGGCGATGGTTAGAGTATCGATTGTTAAAGTATTGGTGGTTAAAGTATTGGTGGTTAGAGGATCGGTGTTGCGGGGGCCGGCGGCAGGGGGGTTCATACTCCTAGTTTACTGCGCCTTTTGCGCCCGCAACCTACCCCAACCCGGCTTCAGATTTACCGGGCAAGATGCCCGCGTGAGCTCCGCGAAAACTCCGCCGTGCCCCTGTAGGAAATGCTTACCGATACCGATGTAGCGAAAGAGTGAATAAATAGGTCCGGCCAACACCAGGAGAGCCGGAGCGTCGTTTTTGAAACCAGGGCAGCTTCATTATGAAAAAAGACAGCTTAGTCAAACTTGTGGCGCTGGCATTGGTGGTGGCCACTGTCGCAACGGTGTTTTACGCGTTGTACATGAATAACCGGGCCAACGGCGCGGTTCCGGAAGCCACTTTGGTGGTGGCGGCGAAGCCCTTGAAACCAGGAATGGTGCTGGTGGCGGCGGACTTGAAGACGGTGGCGTGGCCAGCGGGTCAGTTGCCGAAAGACGGTTATCAAAAACCGGAGCAGTTGGTGGGCAGCACGGTGTTCGATCCGATTGGCGAGCAGGAACCGGTGCTGGGCAGCCGGTTGGCGGCGGCGAAAGATCATGAAACCGGCGGCGTGCCGGCGGGTATGCGCGCGGTATCGGTGCACGTTACCGATTCCACGGGTGTTTTGGCGCTATTGCGCAGCGGGCAACGGGTGGACGTGCAGGTGGTGATGGGCCGGGGAAACGGCGGAGACACGCTGGTGCGCACGGCACTGGAAGATCTGGCGGTGTTTTCGGTGACGCCGCAAGCGGAGCAAAGCTCGCAGGGGCAGAATCTGCCGGTGGTGACGCTGCTGGCCAAGCCGGTGGAGGCAGACTTATTGGCCGCGGCCGATTCCGGCGCCCGGGTACGCTTGACGCTGCGCAATCCTCTGGATAAGGCTCCGCAGACGCACGGATTGCTGTCGTTGAGTACGGTAGTTCGCGGCGGGCAGTAAGTGGCCGCAGAGTAAGCAGAGGCTTTCATGATTCTGGCCACTTCGCTCGCATTTTTCCTGCTGGCATTCCTGCTGGCGTCCATCGCGGCAGCGGTTTTATATTTGGCTTTTCTGAAAATGAAAGCCGAAGAGTCGGAAGCCGCGCAGACCGAGGCCGCGCAGCGGCATTTTCAACCGGTAAGCAGAAGTGATGGCGAGATTGGCCTGACCGGCGAACTTTCCCCGCTGTTGCGCTCGGAACGGCTGAGCACCATAAATTTTTGGGATCACGTGCTGGCCCGCTTTAACTTTGGCGAGTTGCTGCAAACCCAACTGGAACAGGCGGAGCTGGACTGGTCGGTGGGCCGCATCACCAGTCTGATGTTGTTTCTGGGCATCATCCTGATGTCCATCTGCCTGCGGTTTCTGCCCATTTGGATGGCCCTTCCCATTGGCGCCGGTGCATCTTTTGCGCCGTACGGGTATATGCTGCACAAGCGTTCGGTCCGGTTCCAGAAATTTCGCGATCATTTTCCGGATACGCTCGACTCGCTGGCGCGGGCGCTGCGGGCTGGCTATCCTTTATCCACCGCCATGGATATGATTGCGGGCGAAGCGGCGGTACCGGTTTCCGGTGAACTGAAGCGAACCTCCACCGAAGCGAATTTAGGACGCGGGTGGCCGCAAGCGCTGCAAAACCTGGGCCAGCGGGTGCCACTGCTGGAAGTGAATACTTTTATTGCGGCGGTGCAGTTACATTCACGCACCGGCGGGCGTTTAAGCGAAGTGATGGGCAATCTGGCGGAGCAGATGCGCGAAAGCCTGGCGCTGCAAGGCGAAGTTCGCGCTTTGGCCGCGCACGGAAAACTCACCGGCCTGATTCTCACCATTTTGCCCATGGGAATTGCGGCGATGATGCTGTGGGTAAGCCCCGGCTATATGCACATTCTGGTGGAGCATCCGCTGGGCAAAACCCTGATTGCCGCGGCCATTGGTTGTTTGGTGCTGGCGCATTTTGTGATTCGCAAGATCGTGGACATTCAAGTATGACCATCAGCGTTCTCGCGGGCCTATTCGTCTTCGTGCTGTGCGCGGTCACCGCCGCCGGATACGCGCTGGTGCTGCGGCCGGCCCGCATCGAATCCACCCAACCCACGCTGCCGGCGTCGCTCTCCTTTGACCAGGGCGAGTTGTCCACCACGCAAGCGGCCTTGGTGGATCTGCTGCGGATGATTGGCGAAATGGTACCGGTGCGCGGCGGGCAGGAGGAAGTGCGGCAGCAACTATCGGCAGCGGGTTACCGCTGGCCTTCGGCGGCGGCGATTTTCCTGGGCATCAAAGCGGCCTCCGCATTGCTGTTTGGCGTGAGCTTTGCCTGGCTTTCCATGTTGCAGAGCGGCGAAGTGGGCGGGGTGCTTCTGTCGGGAATGGCGGGTTTGGGGCTGGGTTTTTTGCTGCCTGACCGCGTTTTGCGCGCCTTGGCTACCTCACGCAGCACGCGCTTGCGGCAGGCTCTGCCGGCGGCGCTGGATCTGATGGTACTGGCGATTGAAGCGGGCCAAGGATTGGATGCGGCTATTTTGGATACCAGCCGGGGTTTGCGCGCGACGCATCCGGATCTGGCATCCGAATTTACCCAATTGCATCTGGAACTGCGCACCACCACTACCCGCGTGGAAGCGCTGAAAAACTTCGCCTCGCGCGGCCGCGATTCGGAATTGCGAAAGTTCGCCAACTTGCTGATCGACACGGATCGCTTCGGGACCAGCCTGGGTCCGGCGCTAAAAACCCACGCCCGCTATTTGCGCATTCGCTTTCGGCAGAAAGCCCAGGAAACGGCGCGGAAAATTGGGATCAAACTGATCTTTCCGGTTTTCTTCCTGATTTTTCCTTCGGTGATTCTGGTGACGCTGGGGCCGGCGGTGATGCAATTGATGGGGTCACTCAACTCGATGTTCGGCATTTAGCTGCAGGCGAACCGGCTTTTCTTCTACCTTCTTTTCCCGCACTCCGCTAGACTGGTCTAAGAGCGATTTACGCCGTCGCCTCCGTACCAGCCTGTGAACACAAAACGAGTTTGGTCCAACGCAAGCGCCGCCTTTCTCAACACGGCTTTCCCCAGCGCGGCTTTTCCCCTTGCGACTCTTATCCTAGCGGCCGTCATCCTTTTTACTGGTTGCCGCTCGCTTTTGCCCGCCGATAAAAATCATCCACTGGAATTCGCCTATGTTGGTCCGGCCACCGCTACGTTGCGGCAGGATTTGGCAGCGCGGTCGGACACAGTCACGACGGTAAAGCACGGCGAACGGCTGGAAATCATCGATACCCGCAGAAGATTGGTTCGGGTAAAGGCGGCCGATGGCGCCACCGGGTGGATCGATGCCAATCTGCTGCTGACACAGGAGCAGATGCAGGAACTGACCCGCATTTCCGCTTTGGCAGGAGCCCTGCCATCGCAAGGAAAAGCCAATGTAAGTGACGCGCTGAATGGGCACACCGAACCCTACCGCCAGGCGCCCAGCCTGTTCCAGGTGCCGGAGAACGGCAAGGTGGAAGTATTGGCGCACCGAATCGCGGCACGCGTGGGGCGAACTTCGCCGGTGGCGGTGGCGCTGCAGCCTAAACCGGTACCTAAACCAGCGGTGAAATCCAAGAAGGGCAAGCGCGAGGAGGCAGCCGCGCCGATTG
Organism: Terriglobia bacterium; assembly: GCA_025350105.1. GTDB lineage: Bacteria > Acidobacteriota > Terriglobia > Bryobacterales > Bryobacteraceae > Palsa-187. Next base: position 6,536 of record JANXYJ010000054.1, read on the forward strand.
CACCCGCTGCGGCAAACGCGAATACCGGCAACACCAAAGAGCCTGCTGCCCCGCCGGTCTTCGAGGACTGGAGCCTGGTGCGCAGCGAAGACGGCCAGGCTGGCTGGGCCTTGTCGCGCATGTTGTACATGGAGATTCCCGACGAGGTGATTCGCTACACCGGTGGCAACCGGGTGACGGCGTATCTGGATCTGGGCGAGGTGGAAGACGAGGGCCGCAACAAACACAACTGGGTGTGGACCACCACCAGCGGCCGCGGCAAGCCTTACGACTTTGACAGCTTCCGCGTGCTGATCTGGAATCCGGTAAAGCATCGTTATGAAACGGCGCTCGCCGAACACGACCTGGAAGGGCATTATCCGCTGAGGGCGCTGGGCGAGCCGGTACTGCAGGCCGCAACGATGCCGCCAACTTCGGAGGCAGGACCAGCGTCTGGGTCCGCCTCACCGTCAACACCGGTACAAGACTCAGTGAAGCCAGTGCCGCCGAAAAACCTTTACGACCCCGTGAGGGGCCGCCGCTTTTCGCTGGCGGTGAAGGATCAGCGCGATGGACAAACTTATTTACGCAGCTATGAATTACTGGGGCGGCGCGTAAAACTACTTGCGAAGGTTGCGATTGCGGCTGCGCCCGAAGTAGAAGCGCAAACCACCGGCGCGGCATCGCGTGCCGGGCTGGCCACTCACATAGCGGACCAAACACATAACCCAACACCTAACCAAACACATAACCAAACACATAACGACGCGACAAGCGAGACACCAAATTCGCATGCGGGCTGGTGGGACCGCGCCAAGAGCTGGTTGGGCAAGTAGATTGTTTTCGAAGACCGGTTACTGCTTCTTGAAGTAGTAACGAACCGCCAGAAACGGGCCGGTGACGGTGGCGGTGTTAAATTGTACGCCCTTGGGTGAGGTCTTGAAGTGCATGTAGCGGTCCCCCAGAATCACTTCCATGTGGCCCCTCCGGTAGGCGATTTCGCCTTCCGCGTCGACGATGGCGGGGCCGTGCAGAAGGCCAAAGCCTGAGCCCTTGGCTTCCCAACGAAAATGCCGGGAAACGGTTTGCTCAATGCCCAAACCGAAAGACGGCAGGTTCAACGAGTGGGTTCCCAACGCCTGGTTGGGCTGATAGGTGGTGAGGGTGTCGTCGGTTGGCGTGAAATCGATCAACTGGTTGGTTACGCTGATGCGCTGGAATTCCCACAGCGTCTTCAAACGTACCTCAGAATTTTGGCGGCGCCAGAAGTAGGTCAAATAATCGTAGGAAAATTTGAAGTTTTCCAGCTTGTGGTAGGCCGAGACGGGGTCGCCCGCGGGGTTGATGGTTTGCGGCCCGGTGAACTCCACGCCATACAGGTTCAGGTTTTGATGGGCGTTGGTGCCGGAAGTGTGTTTTTCCTGAAAGTAGGAAACGCGAAGGGTGCCATTGGCGAGGGGAACATTCACCTTCATACCAAAGCCGTTGCGCGCCGGACTGGGGTATTTGAAATTGCCAGGGTCGTTCTGATTGTCGGCCTTGCCCTCCAGAATTTGCACGTTGCCGCCGGTACGCCAGTAAAAGGGCTCGATGGAGAATCCCGCGCCGGTGTTTACTTTCGATGGCACTTCGCGCGGGGCCGCCAGTTTGGCGCCGGTTTGAACCGTAGGCGTTTCGGCACCCGGCAATTGGGTATCAGCAGCGGGAGCCGGTGTCGCCGGAGCGGATGTTGCCGGAGCGGATGTTGCGGGAGCGGATGTTGGCCCAGGTGAGGGTGTTGGTGGGGCTTGTGCCTGGGACCAAACCGCAGGCGACAGCAGAGCAACACACAACATACCGGCATACAGCATGGAAATGAGAGAGCTAGTAGAACGGGTCTTCAGGAGAAACCTCACACGAATTCGAAAGAATGTTTTATTGAGTTTAGCAAAGCCAGCAACCTCTTTAGGTTTAGTTCCCGATTGCCGTGCCCAGCGCCTGCGATCCGGCCACACCATTCAGGGTAAAGGTTACGGGCACAAAATCGTTGGCCGCGATTCCCTTGGGCACCACCACATTGAACTGATACAAGCCAACGTCGTACATGGTGGGGCCAGAAACATAAGGAGAGAGCCCGGCATAAAGGACCGTGGCCGGCACGCCGCCGATCGATATCTGAAAGGTCCCTTGCAACTGGCCAAGAAAAGTAAATGCCTGGCCAGCCTGCGGAGAGGCGGGTCCGGTTGGCGATTGCGCGGGGGCGAGCGCGCCAAAGCCGATGCCGTAAAGAATGATGACGTCACCCGCCTTGGCGGGCCGACGGCCGGCGGTAATGGCAGGCAGAACAAAGGTGCCATCGGCGAAGAATGCGGCCATATATTGCCCGCGAAGAGAATTCCAGCCTGGCGGCGCGGCCAGCAAAGGCTGTACCGGGTTCACCGTGAGTTTAAGCGCGGTGCTGCTGCCGTTGGCCGTGGTCACCACCACATCCTGCTTGCCAGTGGGAACCGTGGACGGCAAAAGCGCATCGATTTGACCGGGGCTGACGTAAGTAAGATAGGCGGGCTGCCCGCCCACTGTAACCGAAACATCATCCAACTGGGTGGGGAAGTTACTGGCCAACAGGTCCGTGTAAACCCAGCTGCGCGCCTTGCTGGCCAGGTTGGTGCCGTAGATTTCGACCCAACTGCCGGGGGCCGAAGCGTTGCCTAAGGAGGGCGCAGCGCCGCCGAAATCCGACGCACTGATGATCCCGTTGGGATTGATAGCGGGTCCGCTTCCGGTAGTGATCGGCGTTGGCGTCAGCAAACGCACAATCGCATTGGTGGTATCGCTGACGTAGACATTTCCGCTGGCGTCCACCGCGATGCCGCGCGGAAAATTCATTCTGGCGGCCAACGCCACGTCGCCATCGCCGCTATAGCCGGGAAGGCCCAAGCCCGCAATGGTATGAATGGTGCCGTCGGTTGCCACCACGCGAATGCGCTGATTGAAGGTGTCCGCAATGTATAGGTTACCCGAGCCGTCGAAGGCAATCGCCTGCGGATAATTCAGTTTGGCCTTGGTGGCCGGGCCACCGTCGCCGGAAAATCCGCCGGTGCCGGTGCCGGCAACGGTCGAAATCGTGCCAATCGTCGCAGGCGCCACAGGCAGCGTGTACTTGCGAATCACATGATTATCGGTATCGGCGAAATACAGGTTGCCCTTGGAATCGAACGCGAGCCCTTGCGGACGATTGATCTGCGCCGCAGTGCCCAGGCCGCCGTCACCGGTATACTCCGGCGCCCCCGTACCAATCACTGTGTTGATGTTCAGGTCCGTGCCCACTTTGCGGATGCGGTTGTTGTTCGTGTCGGCAATGAAGTAGCTGCCGTCACTGGCAATGGCCGCCGCGTAAGGAAAGTTCAGTTGCGCGCCGGTGGCCAGCGCCGCATCACCGGAATACCCGGCAACTTTGTTACCCGCGACGGAGCTGATGTTGCCGTTCGGGGCGACCAGGCGGATCAGGGCGTTGCCGGAATCCGCAAGGTAGACGCCCGCGGTTCCCGCAGCGATGTTGGTGGGGCTATGCAGTTGAGCCTTGGTGGCCGCCGCCCCATCGCCAGAAAGTCCGGCTCCTAAGGTGTTACTGCCGGCAAACGTATTGATGGTGCCGGTGCCGCCCGAGCCCACGGAAACCGTGCGCACCACGTGGTTCAATTCATCGGCGATGTAGAGCGTGTTGCCGGAAAGCGCCAGGCCCAGCGGCGCGTTCAATTTCGCCGCCGTGGCCGCACCGGCGTCGCCGGCAAAACCGCTGTTGATGGTCACTGCGCCCGTGGTACTGTCTGTGGTGGGGACCGATCCCACGACGGTGCTGATCTTATAGCCGGGCAGGGTCTGGCCATAACCTGGCACTTGCGAAAGCAAGGCGGCCAAGGGCAGACAGAGCGAGAACGGTACGAAAGACAGCTTTAAAAAAGACGGCTTTCGGGCGGAGCGAACAATAGATGGCTGAGAAACGGAAAACTTCATTCGATTAAGGAGTCCTGCGAAGTTGTTCTATGTATTGACGTTGCGTCTGGCAAATTCTGAGGGCCGCGACGGTCAAAGTCGAGAAAGCACTTTCTGACTGTACCATGTGCGGGTATTTTGCGGGCCGCGATTTGTAGGCCGAAGCCGGACATCCCTTACCAAACCAGCCTTACCAAACCAGCCAACTGGCCAAGCGGACCCGTTATCATAAATTCCGTGAGCACCTCTGCGGAGTCTCCTTCCGGCAACGCCCCATCTACACCTCGCAAATCCCGTCCGCTGTTGCGCGTCGTTACCAGCGCGATACTGGCGGGCGTGGTCCTCTATCTGGTGTGGCTGCGCGGCCCGTTTCATTCCAAACCTAAACCAAGCAGCCAACCGCTACGGACACTGTCACCTTCGGCTGAAGGCGCCGCTGCCTTCGCCTGGCTTCCCCGTTTCCCGGGAGCGGTTACCGAAGACATCACCAATTCGGTGAATCACGAAAGGGTTTCGCGGAGCTTCCACTTCCGCGTGCCGCCTGCTGCCTCGGCGTCCGGCGACTCTTCCTCAACAGCCCGGTCTGCAACAGCCCCGCCGGCGACAGGCCAGTCGCCCGATGGCGGTGCGGTTCGCACCTACTACGAGACGCAATTGCGGGCGGCAGGTTTCACCGTTGTTGTTAAAAGTGACGGCGTACTGCACGCGGAAAGCCCGGACGGAAAACGCATCCTGGAAATGACAGTGGCGGCGAGCCAGGCCGGCGTGGAAGGCAATGTGGCGGCGGTGGAGAAGTAGGGTCTGTTTATTTGGGAGCTGGAAATAGCGGCCAGGAGAGAGTAGCATTGCCCGAACGGCGAAGCCCGCGAGTGATGGCCGCGATTTTAAGCGAGCGGCGCTAACGGCGGTACCTTTTCCCCGTATCCTCGTCCAATAAAGCGACAGCCAATAGAACGACGTCCAATAAAACGACGTCGAAGAGATCGCAAGGAAGGCAGACGGAACAAGAGGTCACGTGGCGCAGGTGGTGGTTTTGCCCGGTGTTGTTTTGCCCGGCGTTGTTTTGCCTAGTCGAGAGGCTGGAGCCCAAGCCGGTAGTGAAGCTCGAATCGAAAAAGCAACCGGAAGGCGGGGGGAGCGTAGGGTTACGGCGGGAGCGAATTCAGGCATCGCCCGCGCTGCGGCGACGGAGCGCGAGAAGGTGGACGAGGCCGGGTTGATCCGGGCGGCTCAGGCAGGGGACCGTGCGGCCTTCGATCAATTGGTGCGGACCTACGATCACAGCGTTTTGCGCTTGGCCAACAACATGTTACGGTCTCCGGAAGATGCCCGTGACGTGTATCAGGAAACGTTTTTGCGCGTGTACCGGAACCTGCACACCTTCCGCTTCGATTGCAGTTTTCACACCTGGGTTTATCGTATTGCGACGAATTTATGTTTGGATCAGCTGCGGAAGCGCAAGGTGCGGCGGGAGGAACCGGTGATTCAGGTGACACCGGAGGGAACCCGCGACCGGCTGGATACTGTGGCCGAGGAACATGCCGATGGCGATCCGCTGCGGAGCTTGTATAGCGGGCAGATCCGGCGGCGGGTGCGCGAGGCGCTGGGTGAATTGACGCCGCGCGAGCGGATGGTTTTCGAACTGCGGCACTATGAAGGTCTGCGGTTGAAAAATATTGGCGAGATTGTAGGAACCACGGAAGAGGCCGCGAAGAACTGTCTGTTCCGCGCGACACAGAAGATGCGGGCAGCCTTAGTGGAGTTTGCTTAAGCGGCAAGCTGGAAACAAATTCGCCCGGCGGCGAAATGCGAGGAATTTCCATGAATACAGAAAATGGTGAAGCAAATTGTGAACCGGTCCGGAAGCAGTTCGCGCTGCTGCTGTATGGCGAGTTGAGCTTCGACCAGGAAGAGCAGGTGGAGGCGCATCTGGATACGTGCGCCGAGTGCCGACAGTCGCTGGCCAAGCAGCAGACTCTGCATGAAGCGGTGAGTGCCGCGGCGGTGACCGCATCGCCCTTCTTGCTGGAGCAGAACCGCGCGCAGTTAAGTGAACGCCTGGACCATGAAGGGCTGGATCCACATGCAAGAACGCCACAAAACAAAAGCTGGTGGCGTGATTTAGCCGGGGCCTTGCAGGTGGGTTGGGCGAATCCATTTGCGCAGCATGCTGGATTGCGGCCGGTTTTTCAACCAATTCTGGCGCTTGCGCTGGTGGCTACGGGATTTGTGGGCGCGAGAATGTTGCCGGATAGCTTCAGCATGCCGGGAAATCAAGCTGGACTTTTGGGTAACGCGCGGGTGCGCAACGTGGCGGCGGATGGAGATGGGCGGGTTCGGATCATCATCGATCAAACCCAGGAACGGACCATCACCGGAAGGATGAGCGATAAGGACATCAAAGCGCTGTTGATGTCCGCGGCCAAGGACGCGCCGGATGCCGATTTACGGGCGCAAACGGTAACCATTCTGAGTGAAGCGAATTCAGTAGGAGAGGTTCACGACGCATACAACGACGCATACAACAACGATGTTCGGCAAGCGCTGCTGTTTGCTTTGGCCAACGATCACAGTGAAAATGTGCGGGCCGTGGCGATGAAAGGGCTGCGCCGCTATGCCGAGGACCCGGCCGTGCAGGGCGCGTTGGCACAGGTCTTGTTGGCTGAGGGCAATGCGCGAGTGCGTACGGACGCCATCGATATGATGTTGAGCACGCGGCGGGGGCCGGTGCTGGACCGCCACATCATCGGCGCGCTGCAGGAATTGATGGATCGCGAAGACAACGGCTATGTTCGCGACCAGTGCCGGCGCATGCTGGAAGCGTTAAAGGCATCTCCGGAAACTTACTAGAAGCCGGTTGAAAAAAAGGGATTTTCGGCACGCCCTAACCGTCGCCGCTGGGGTGCGATCTGTTCCTGCTGGTGGCTGTTCTTGGTGAATCAGTTTGAGGATGAGGTTTATGAAAAACATTCTTGTGGGTACTTCCGTTCTTGCGTTGGGTAGTTTGCTGTGGGGCCAGACTCCTGTGCAGCCAACGCCGCCAACGCCGCCGACCCCACCCGCTTTGCCGGAAGTGCGTGCATTCCCGTTCGGGCGCGGCGGATTTCTGGGCATAGGCATTCGCGAAGTCACGGCGGAACGCGCCAAGGAGCTGCACCTTAAAGAAGAAGCGGGCGTGGAGGTTACGGCCGTGCGCAGTGACAGTCCCGCGGAAAAGGCCGGACTGAAAACCGGCGACGTGGTGCTGCAATACAATGGTACACGAGTGGAAGGGTTTGAACAGTTTTCGCGGATGGTGCGGGAGACTCCGGTGGGGCGCGAGGCGCGGTTATTGGTGTTTCGCCGGGGAGCCGATCAAAGTTTCAGCGAGCAGACCATCAACGTGAAGATTGCCCAACGCGGCGCGCCGTTTGTGGTGAGCGATGGCCAGTTCCGCATGCCCGATATTCCGCGCATGTTTCAAGGCACGCGCAGCGCGATGCTGGGTGTGGAGGCCGAAGCGCTGGAAGGCCAACTGGCGGATTTTTTTGGGGTGAAGGAAGGTGTGCTGGTGCGCTCTGTGATTAAGGGCTCAGCCGCGGAGAAGGCCGGGGTCAAGGCGGGCGATGTCATCACCAAAGTGGACGCGGCGAAGGTGGCCACCTCGGCGGACATCACCGCACGTTTGCGGGCATTGGCGGGGAAATCGGTTGCAGTAACTCTGTTGCGCGAACACAAAGAGATGACGCTGATGGTAACCATGATGGTAAACGCGGAAGCGCCCGAACGCGGGCAAAGGTTCGGGCGCGCCGAACCGGTGCACTTTATTTTTGTCGATAGCCAGTAGTTTGCTGAAGCCGTGTCTATTTGAGGCGTGTCTGTTCAAGCCGTGTCTGTTCAAGCCGTGTTGGTTGAACAAGCGATAACATCAGTCGCTGGACAGTTCCGAACCATCGCCGCCAGATCCAACCGCAGCAGAGTTGGCGCGCCGCAGGGAATTGGCGGTGACGGTTTTGAACACCGGCCTCTGCGGCGCGGGCGCAACGCCGGTCATCTGCTGGACCCGGATCAGCAGTTCCACTTCTTTGCGCGGCACGGCAAGAGCCGCCGCGATGTGCGAAACGTCTTCTCCCCGCCGCAATAAGCGCATCGCCTGCACTCGCTTATTCAGATTGAAGCCGGCGCGCACGCTGCTGGAAGAAGACGGGTACGCCATGGCGCCCGAATCCATTGCGCCAGCTTCCAGCAGCAGCGGTTGCTCGGCTTGCTGCAGGCGCTCTGCAATGGCCTGAACAAGTTGATCCTGGTGGCGGGCGGCAATTTGAATGTCCCGCTTCAAACTGAAGAACAGATACAGGCCGGCCAGCAGGGCTGCGGCCAACAGGGCGTAGCCAATCAGGAAGCTGTGATAGGTTGCGGTTGCCATAGTGGATGGGTTCATTCGTTCTTGTTAGCGGAGCGTTCGCAAACGCTCGTGGTTCTTAACGGAGCGTGCGCAAACGCTCCTGGCGGCTGGACACCGATTGTATGCGGACGCCGAAATTTCCTTCCACCACCACCACTTCGCCGCGGGCGATTACGCAATTGTTCACCACCACCTCCACCGGCTCCTGTATGGTGCGGTTCAGTTCGATGATGGATCCGGTGGTGAGCTTCAGCACATCCTTTAGCGACACCTCGGCACTACCGAAAGACACGCTCACCGGCAGTTCGACGTCGAGCAAAAGATCAAATGTCTTGGATTTACCAGCGGCCAAGACAGCGGCGTCATTGGTTCCACTTCCGCCGGTTCCGCTTCCGCCGGTTCCACTTGCGCGGCTTCCACTTGCGCGGCTTCCACTTTCGCCGGCGGCGGCGCGCGAGGAAGGTGGTTCCGGCATATGGCTGGCAGCGGTCAGTTTGCTCAAAGACTCCAGCAGCGAGTTTTCGATTGCGACAAAGATGATTGCGGGAGTTTCGCCCAATAGCAGCGTAAGGCTGCCCCATTGGGCATTCTCAGGTGCACTGTCGTGATTGTCAACGGCTTTGCCGTCGTGATTGCCAACGGCTTTGCCGTCTTTGGGGGTGACCTCGCGGCCGGCTCGTGCGGAGAGATCTTGTGCCAGCCCGCCCAATGCCTGACTGAGGGTTTCCAGATACGAAGAGCGGATGGAATCGGCATCGGTGTCCTCCGGGCCTAACCCAGCCGCGCGCAGAATATGGGTTCCGGCTGCCGTCCAATCGGTTTCCGCGCTGGCCAGCCAGAGCGCGCCGTCCAGGCCCGCAAGCGGCTGCTTCCACAAAAGGGCACCAGGTAAGGGCGCCTGAGAAGAAGTATTGACTTCCAGTCCAGGCTTCTCCCCCACCATGGTTTCAAATACCAAAACCAGACGTGCGGAGAACTCCCGCAGCAGCTCTTCAAATAACTGCCGGCTGGGTTCGGTAGGGGGCACATCCGAATGGGGAGCGTCAGACAAAGTTTAAAGTCCCCGTGGCGTGGGCCAACGCTTTTCCATGTAGGCGCGCAGCCGCAGGATGGCCTGCGATTTCAACTGAGAAATGCGCGATTCGTGCAGCTTCAGAATTTTGGAGATCTCGCGTAAAGTGAGCTCTTCGTGATAGTACAGGCTCAACACGGTTTTTTCCACATCCGGCATTTTGGAAATAGCCTCGGCCAACAGGCGCTTTAATTCGCTGCGTTCCAGGAGCCGCGAAGGCCAAGCCTCTTCGTCGTCGGAGACAAATTTGAGCAGGTCGCGGCTGTCCTCGTCGGCCGAGGCGTTTTCGAGACTGCCCAGGTTCAAACCGCGGATCTCAACCAGCCATTCGTGATAGGCCTCCAGCTTCAGGCCCAATTCTTGGGCGATTTCTTCTTCCGATGGAGTGCGGTGCAGCCGGCGCTCCACGCTGGCAATGGCCGCTTCGATTTGTTTGGCGCGTTTGCGCTGCTGGCGGGGCGCCCAGTCAAGGCCGCGCAGGCTATCGAGGATGGCGCCGCGAATTTTATATTCGGCGTAAGTCTTCAGCTTGACGTTATGGGCGGAGTCGAAACGATCGATGGCGGAAATGAGACCCACCACGCCGGTGGAAATCAGATCGTCGAGCGCAACGCTTTCCGGCAAACGGTCGTGAATGCGGCGCGCAATCAAGCGCACCTGGGGGAGATGCTCCAAAATCAGTGCATCGCGTTCCTGCGGCGCCAGGGGCAGGCGGTCACCATTTTGATAAGCGCCATTTTGATAGGCGCTATTGTGAAAAGGGTTATTTTGGGAAGGGTTGCAGGTGAGGATGTTTGGGGGATAGGTTTCCGGTGCCGGTGAAGCCTCGCCTGGATCGTTCTCGAGAGTGACGTCGACTTCGCCCATCGCCATCTCCTGGCCGACGGGCTCCAGAAGACCAATCTCCGCAGGATCGTCCCGCTTGGCTGCCGCCACCGGCGCGGCGAAGTTGCGGGGCGCTGTGTCCGGAGCTGTTTCCCGGGTGGTCTCTCGTCGTGTTGCCTGTTTCATACGCCAACTCCCGCAGCGAAGGATTTAGAAATTTCCCGAATGCCGCCGCGGCGCGCCACCAGTGGTTGCGGCTGGGCGGGGGGTTGCGATGGCTTTGGAGTTTGCTGGTCGATGGCCGGGGAAACCGGCAACGCCGCGTTTTCACCGGCCCTGTCGGCAAGCGACGTCGTGTACAGGGCACTTGCGGCCAAGCTTTTGGCGTCCAGCAGGCGCGCGGCCAGTCCCGGTTTTGTGGCTGGTTCCAGATGATCGGGAATCTGTTGCCCGGTGGAGAAAAAGGAAAGCGGCAAGGCGCAGCGCGCGGCCATGTTCACCAAAGCGCCTACCCGGTCGGTCTCATCCAGGCGCGTGAACAACAGTTTGGCGGGCTCAAAAATAGCGTATTGATCCGCGGTGCGCGCCAGGTCCGCCGGTTTCATGGAGGCCGGAAGAACCAGATGAGTGTCGGTCTCCGGGTGCGCGGAAAGCATGCGAGCCAAATCAAACCCCTCATCCATCTCGTCGCGGGCCAGACCGGGTGTATCCACGAACACAAATTCCTTGTTGCGGTGTTCTTCAAGAACCTGCTCCAGCGCATGGGCGGTTTCCACCACCGTGCAACCGATGCCCAGGATCGAAGCCAGCACACGCAACTGATCCGCCGCGGCGATGCGATGCACGTCAGTGGAAATGATGTGGGAAGGGCGCCGCGCGGCCAGCCCGTAACGCGCCGCCAGCTTCACCAGAGTGGTGGTTTTTCCCGCCCCCGGCGGCCCCACCAGCACCACCACCGCGCGCGGAACCCGCTTGCGCCCCAGGGTGGCATCGACTTGGAAAATGTCCTCGAGCGCCGCCCCGTCGGCCACCCGCCGCGCCAGTTCCGGATCCAGTTCAGCTTGCACCAAGGCCTGGTACAACTCCGGCTGCTGCACGTGCACGGCCAGGTTCGCGTTGGTCGCCGCGCGCAACACCTGGGCCATGCGCTCCATGTCACGCCGCAAGCTGGCCAGATCCTGCGTCAGGTGACCGGCGCTGGCGGCATGATTCTGCGGCGTGCCGTTCTGAAATGGAGTGCTTTGCCCTGGAGTGTTCTGAAATGAGGTGTTCTGAAATGCCATATCCTGCTGGGCCACCCGATCTAACGGCAAAGGCGGCGGAAACGGCTGCGCCGAAACCGCTGGTTCGAGCGCTGTGCGCACAGCGGTCCCTCGCCCCGCCGGCGTGGTTCCGGTAACACCGAAGACCACTTCGAATGCTCCCAACGAACGGGCGGCGCCGGTGGTGGGCTTTGCGTTGACCAGCAGAGCTTCCTCGCCGAGTTCTTTGCGCGCCATTTCCATGGCGGACTCGACGGTCGCCGAAAAATAGCTTTTGAGCTTCATACGGCTGGGCTTTTCATATCGTTGTTTGGTTGGTCGGTCAGCGACTGGATTTGGCTGACCGGTGTTTTGCTGATCGGTGTTTGGCTGATCGGTGTTTGGCTAATCGGTAAGAGACCGGGCTGGAATGGTCCGAAAAAAGACCAGACTTGTGCCCGTTGCTTTCCCCGCACCGATCTATTCCCCACGGATAACCCCCAAGGACACTACCCGGACTCCGGTGGGTATTTCGTTATGCGAGAGCAAGGACAAATTAGGCAAAGCGCTTTCCAGAATCTGGCGGAAAAAAAAGCGGCCGGCGGAGTTTCCAATCACCGCCATGGGCGAATCCACTGACCCCACCGCGCGGCTGACGCGGTCCACCACTTCACGGATTTTCTGCGGCGGCAAATTCAGGTTGCTGCCGTTTTCGTGATGCTCAATGGCGCTCTCCACCGTTTGCTCAAGTTTGGGATCGAGAAAGAACGCAGGCAATTCGCCGGCCTGGTTCATATAGGGCTTGACCAGCAGACGCCGGATGGCCTGCCGGACGTATTCGGTGAGCAGCACTGGATTCTTGGTCATCGCCGCTGCCTCGCCCAGGCTTTCCATGATGGTGAGCGAGTCGCGAATGGAGACCCGTTCCCGCAACAGGTTTTGCAAAACTTTCTGCACGGTTGCTAAGGGGAGCAATTTCGGCACCAGATCTTCGATGACGCGGGGATTTTCCTCCGCCACCCGATCCAGGATTTTCTTTGCGTCTTGCCTGGAAAGTAGTTCGTGCGCATGCCGCCGGACTAGCTCCGCCAAGTGCGTGCCCAGAATCCCGATGGCGTCCACCACCGTGTAACCCCTGGCGCGGGCTTGCTCGGCTTCATGCGCTCCAATCCACACCGCAGGAATGCCAAACGCAGGCTCACGCGTTTTAATCCCGTCCATTTGCGGCGGTGCGGAGGTGCTGGCATGCACGCCCGAGTGAATCGCCAGCTCGCAGTTCTGGACCAATTCGAAGCGGCCAATCTCGGCGCCCTTTAGGAGAATGACGTACTCCCTGGCCTTCAGCGCCAGGTTATCGGTGACCCGCACCGGGGGAACCAGATAGCCGTAATCGGTGGCCATCTGTTTGCGTATTCCGGCAATGCGGCGCAGCAACGGGGAATTCTGGCCGCCGTCCACCAACTTCACCAAGCCCAGTCCCACTTCGACGGCAAGCGGTTCTACTTTGAGAACCGTTTCGAGACTTTCTTTGTTCTGAGCGGCGTTCTGCGCAGCCTGTGCTGGCTGCGCTTTTTCCGCCTGTTCCTGGACCTGATCCTGCATGCGCCAGCCGGCATAGCCCACAGCGGAGCCCAACACCAAAAACGGAATGGTCGGCAGGCCGGGAAAAATCGCCAGCGCCAGCAAAACGCCTCCGGCCAGCATCAAAGGCTGCGGGTTGCTGAAAATTTGCCGCCGCATCTCCGCGCCGAGCTGGTTGTCGGAAGTGGCGCGGGTGACGATCAAACCGCCCGATACCGAGATCATCAACGCGGGAATCACCGTCACCAGCCCATCGCCAATGGTGAGGATGGTATAGGTTTGCAGCGCGCGCTGCAGGTCCATGCCATGTTGAAAAACGCCGATCAAAAAACCCGCGACGATGTTGATGGTGGTGATCAGGATGCTGGCCACCGCATCGCGCTGGGTGAAGCGCGAAGCGCCGTCCATGGCGCCGTAAAATTCGGCCTCCGCCGCCAGACCTTTGCGGCGCGCGCGGGCTTCGGTTTCATCAATCAGGCCGGCGTTCAGATCGGCGTCAATCGACATCTGTTTGCCCGGCAAGGCGTCCAAAGTGAAGCGGGCGGTGACTTCCGAGATGCGCACCGCGCCATGGTTGATCACCACATATTGAATGGCGATCAGCACCAAAAAGATCACCACGCCGATGATGTAGTTGCCGCCCACGACGAAGTTGCCGAAGGCTTCAATCACTTGGCCGGCCGCACGCGTGCCGCCGTTGCCACCGAGCAGGATGAGCCGGGTGGAAGAAATATTGAGCGCCAAGCGAAACAGAGTCAGCAAAAGCAGTGCGGTGGGGAATACGTTGAACTCACTGGGCTTGGTGATGTACATCGAGACCAGCAGGACGATGACGGAAATGGTGATGTTGGCGCTGATCAGCAGATCCAGCAAGAAGCTGGGCAGCGGCGTGATCATCGCCATCACGATGCCCAGGACCGCCAACGGAAAGCTCAGCTCCGCTACGCCGCCAAAGCGGGCCAGGAAGGAACCAGTTGGTGGCCCGGCCCTTTTCGCGGCGATGGGTTTGACGATAGGTTTAACGATAGGCTTAACGGGCGGTGGCGTTTTCTTGGCGCCCTTCGGAGCGGAGTCCGGGGCAGAGACCGGTCCTAACGCTTTCTTGGCAGCGGCGGAAACGGGGGCCGAAACTGGAATGATGGGTGCGGGAGCCGCCATGCTTGGCGGATGTGGTGCAGGTGGCGGGCCAAGGAGAAGTCAGGCGGGGGAGGATTGTTGGTGGTGGATTGTTCTGAAGTGCTGTACCCCGGGGTCTACGCCGTGATGGGATCAGTGAAAAAAACAGCCGCCTGCCCTGCGGGTTCTCTGTGACGGCCATGGGGGCTGGGAAACAGATCCCCGCGGAAATGGCTGGGCAGGCGGCTGAGGACAATTTAACGGAGGGTTTTGTCCAAAAGTTCTTGCCGGAAAACGTCGGTCTAAAGCGACCGCGAGCTTACTTCTCCGTCTGCAGATTGTTGGTCACCGAGAAGACTCCCGGTACGCTGTTGGCGGCCAGGAACGCGTGTGTGCGGTCGCCGTCATTCAGCACGGTGCCGTCCAGCGTCACGTTGCCGTTCTTCACAATGATCCGGATGGCCGGATGTACACCCCAGAAGTAGCGGTCGAGCGGCGTGGCGCGGGCCAAGGTGCGGAAGGTGGCCAGGCGGATCCGATCGTCGAAGGGTGAGAGCGGCAGGACTTCGATCTGATCGTCCAAGCGCGCCACTCCGGCCAGTGACTTCACGGCCTGTTCGGCGTTGTACTTATCGATGGGGCGGACCACTTCGCCGCTGAGCGTCACCACGCCATTGGCGTCCACGGCGTAGTTCAGATTGTCGAACACACCGATGTAGGGCAGCATCAGCAACTCGTGGCGAACCTGTTGCTCGAGCGTCAGCGGCGCTTGCGGGCCGCGTGCCAATGCAGAGCCAGAAAGCCCCGTCAGGGCCAGTGCCAGTCCCAAGAATGTTTGCGGTAAGCTTTTCATGTTTCTTAATCCTCCTCGAATGGTTTTTGTGATTGTCCTGTCCAACGCGTCTCTTTCGCGGGTTCTTACGATCCAATCCGGAATGTTCTTACGCCTCATTCTTGAATCGGCGTTTAACTACCGTTACGCCTGATTTTTGAATCGGCGTTTACTACCGTTACGCCTCAGTTTTGAATCGGCGTTTAACTACCGTTACGCCTGATTGGACGCGCGACTTCGCTGCAGGTTGCATAAATTCACACAAGAGAAAGTTTGCACAAAAGTGGTGCTTTTCGGCCACTTTTGTAAGATTTGTGTAAAACCATCAGCCCGGTATGCGGCCGCCCATCAGCTTGTAGATGTAGGCCAGAATTTCAGCCACCGCGCGATAAAGTTCCAGTGGAATTTCCTGGCCCACTTCGGCCGATTTGTACAGCGCGCGGGCGAGCGGGGCATTTTCGACAATCGGCACCTGATGCTGCAGCGCCAGCTTGCGAATGCGCTGGGCCAGGTAGTCGCGGCCTTTGGCCACAACTTTCGGCGCCGCTCCGGTTTCGGCGGAATAGCGAATGGCAACGGCGTAGTGGGTGGGGTTGACGATGACGGCGGTAGCCTTGGGCACATCGGACATCATTTTTTTGCGCGCCATATCGCGCTGGATGCGCCGGATGCGCGCCTTCATCTGCGGATTGCCCTGCGCCTCCTTGGCTTCTTCCTTCACCTCCTGCTTGGTCATCTTCAGCTTGTTGAGGAAGCGGCGGCGCTGCAGCACCAGATCGACCGCACCCACCAGCAGAAACAGCGCCCCGATGCGCCAAAGCAGCATTTTGTAGGTTTCGACAATGCGCAGCAAAGCGGCGCGCGGATTCATTGAGGCTAAGCCCAAAATTTGCTGCAGGTTTTCCGAAATTTCGTAATACACCACCCAGGTGATTACCGGCATTAGAACCAAGGCCTGCCCCAGCGCCGTTAAATTCTGCGTGGGCAGCGAACTGATTTTGCCGAGGAAATTCAGCCGGCTTAGGTCCGGCGCCAGCTTGGGCGCGGCAATTGCGAAGTTGGTTACGCCCAGTTGCGCAAGCACCACCATCACTACCAACGCCGCGCCGCCCAGCAGGAGCGGTGTGAACTGCGGCAGCAGATATTGCTGGACCAAAGGGAGCAACGACGAAGCCGTAAGCTCCGTCGTAAACGCCTTGCGCAGAAGCACGCGGGTGAACCGCAGACACGCGAAAAACCACCCGCCCCCGAAACTGACCAGCAACGAGAGAAAGACCAGGAACTGCACGGCGGCGATAAATTCCTTGCTTTGCGGAAAGTCGCCTTTCTTGCGCGTGTCGTCTAAACGCCGCTGCGTGGGCTGTTCTGTGTGTTGCGCGTCCGCCATGTGAACTTACTGCCCTGCGCTTTTATTTGTCAACGCTAGCCCACAGCGCCGCCAGCGTCTCGCGCGATGCGCTCTCAAAAAGATGCGCGATCACCGGCGCCATCACCGCCAGCAGCAGCAGCGCCGCCAGCATCTTCAGCGGAAAGGCCAGCGAAAGCATTTGCAGCTGTTGCTGCATGCGGCCCAGCAGCGCCAGCGATAGATCGATCAACAACAGCAGAGCGATCATCGGCATGGCTAGTCTTAGTGCCAGCGAAAACATGCCGGACCCTAAGTGCACAATGCCATCCACGCTGACGGCGGTGAGGGTCCACGATCCGGCGGGGAATTTTTCGAAGCTGGCCGCCAGAATGCGGAACAATTGGCGGTCCACGCCCAACGTGAAAATCAACAGGCCCGTCATCAATCCGCTGATTACCTGCAGTACCCCGGCATCCGCCTGACTGGTAGGGTCAATCGTCGTGGCATAGCCGTAGCCTGCCTGCACACCGATCAATTGCGCCGCCACCTCAAAGCCTTCGGTAAGCAAGTTCACCGCCAGCCCCATGGTGAATCCAAAACCCATTTCGGCCAACACGGTGGTGGTTAGCTCGCCTATAGTGGGCAGCGTATTCGGCGGTTGCGGCCATACCGGAAACAGGGCGAAGGTGATGGTCATTGCCAGCACCGCACGTACCATCTGCGGCGCATTGCGCAAGGCAGGCAAGGGGAGAAACGCCACCAGTCCGCCCACGCGGCCCAGCACAAACAGGAAAGCGAAGAGCGTGCTCAGCGGCAGTCCCAAGGTGAGCCCGTTGCTGTCTACTAGTTCCATCGTCCAGGGGCAGTCCAGGCATTCTAGTGAGCAAAGCGCCCCAAATCGCCAAACAACGAAGTGGTGTAGCTGATCAACTTGGCCAGCATCCATGGCGCGGCCAACAGCAATGCGGCCAGAAACGCCCCCAAGCGCGGCACGGCGCTGAAACTGGCGTCTTGAATGGAGGTGATGATCTGCGCCAGGCTGATGACGATGCCGGCGATAAAGCCAATGGCCAGCAGCGGCAAGCTGAGCCAGAAGGTGATCATGAACAGCCCGCGAATCAGTTCAACGACAGTGGAATTGGTCATCACGAGTAGAAGCTTTTTACCAGCGAACCCACCACTAAGTTCCAGCCATCCACCAACACAAACAGGAGAATTTTGAAGGGCGCGGAAACCATCACCGGCGGTAACTGCACCATGCCAACTGCAAGGGTGACGGAGGCGACCACCAGATCGATCACCAGAAACGGCAAAAACAGAACCGCGCCAATTTGAAACGACGCCTTCAGTTCGCTCAGCACATAAGCGGGAACCAGCGCCGAGAGGGGCACATCAGCAGGCTTGGCCGGCAGGGGCGCATGCGAAATTTCCAGGAACAGCCGGATGTCTTTTTCCCGCGCAAACTTCAGCAGAAAGGTTTTGATGGGTCCTGATGAGCGTTCCCAGGCCTCGCCCGCCGTGATCTGGCCTTTTTCAAGCGGAGCCCAACCAGCCTGGTAAACCTGCTGCGCCACCGGCTGCATCACAATCAGCGAAAGGAAAAGAGCTAGCCCGGCCAGCACCTGATTGGACGGCGTCGTCTGCGTACCCAATGCTTGGCGCAAAAAATGCAGCACCACGGTGATGCGCAGGAACGGAGTGGCGGACATCAATATCGCGGGCAGCAGTGACAGCAACGTCATCAACACCACGATCTGCATGGGGACGCTTACGCTGCCGCCGTTTTTGCTTTGCACCAGTGTAATGCCCAGCAGTGAGTCAGGCGTTGCGTTGGCCGGGGCTGCCAGCGCAGCCACCGATAGCGTCAGCAGGAGCAACAGAGCCTTCATGCGCGGATCCCATTCATCGGCGGCTGTTGGGCAGGCCGTTGCATAGGTTGTGGCATTGGCTGCGGCATCGGCTGTGGCATCGGCTGTGGCGTGGAGGGGTCCAGGACGGCATTGCCTAAGTCCGCGGTGTTTCCTAAATCCGCGGCGTTTCCTAAATCCGCTACCAGGGCACACCCCTGCGGATGGGTGGCCACCAGAAGATTGCGCTGGCCAATGCGCACCACGTGCAGCAAGTGTTGCGGCGTCAGCGCCAACCGGTCCAGGCTGGTAATTTTGCGGCGATCAGTATTACCGGTTTCCCGGTGAAGGCGCAGCCAGCGGCGGGCAGCGGCACTCACTTTCTTTGTCACGGTCCTAAGTCCATCACTCTCCGCAGGTGCCCCCGCCTCGCCTCCCGTAATCCCGGCACTAAACCAGCTGGCCCTGCGCAGGGCCCACATGGCAGCCGCCAGCAAACCCATCACCAACGCCACCGCGCCTAGCTCGCGCAACCAATCCCAATCAGCGTCCATTTTTACCAACAGCTTCCCGTTTACCAACAGCTTCCCGTTTACCAATACCTTCGGGCTCTCTCAAGCGGCCTCCTGGCATGTTTACCAAAGTCTTCAAGCCCCTAGCTCTCCGTGAAATCGGTGATGCGCACACCCACGGTCTCCTCGATGATGACGATTTCGCCTGACCCAATCGGCGAGCCTCCAATCACGATGTCGATGTTTTCCCCTGCCGAACGCGGCATTTTGATCACGCTGCCCCGTCCCAGCTCCAGCAGGTCCCGCACCGTCATGATCTTGCGGTCCAGTTCCACTTCCACTTGAATGAGGACATCACTCAGGTGATTGATTTCTTCAAGCGCGGTCATGCCGGTTGTTCATTCTTCTTATGAATACTCATGTCGAAACCCACTACTGCTTCAGGTTGATGGTGTCCTGGCTCAGCTGATCCACCGTGGTGATTACCTTGGCGTTGGCCTGGTAACCGCGCTGGTAGACAATCAGACTGGTGAATTCCTTGGCGATATCCACCGTGGAAGACTCGAGCGCACCGGCCTGCACAAAACCGCGCCCGCCCGTATTGGGCAAACCCACCACTGGGTCGGAGGTCAACCCTCCCACCTGGTAATCGTTATGCCCCACCGCCACCAGCGACTGCGGATTGCGCATGCTGGCCAAAGCCACTTGCCCCACCTGAACCTGTTTGCCATTGGAATAGCTGGCCATGATGAGCCCTCCATTTGCCATCGCCACTCCGGTGAGGTTGGCGCTGGCGGCGCCATCCTGCGAAACCGCCGACGGATTGGAGGGCTCGGCGAACTGCGTGATCAGCGGCGTGGCTCCTTTGTATAAATTCCAGTTGATGTTCAAATCCGCGGCACCGTCCACTAGTCCAGTGGCTTTAATTACCAGTGGCGCCGCCGTGGCGGCCGGCGCCGTCAGGTTGCCGCTCGCGTCGAAAGTCAGAGTGCCCGTCACCGGCGTCGGGGCTCCGGTGGTATCGGCGGCGGGAAGACCAACCGAATAATTCCATTGATTGGCCGTGGCGGTTTTAGTGAAGGTGAAGGTCGCAATGTGCGCAATACCCAGCGAGTCATAGACCTGCTCGGAAGTGGAAAAAGTCCCATTGGCCGATCCATTGATGGCACTGGCATCCAGGTTCAAACTGACCGAGGCGTTCTGCGTCGCAATGGGTGCGGCCAACGTACCAATGGGTACGACAATATTTCCAATCGCTGCGTTGGTGTTTAAGACCCCGTTGGTGGCGCTCCAGCCTTGCAACATCTCGCCGGTGGGGGTTATTACCTGTCCTTTGGCGTCCACTTCGAAAGTTCCATCACGGGAGTATTGGGTGGCCCCGCCGGGCGTCTTCACAATGAAGAACCCGTCGCCCTGAATGGCAGCGTCCAACGGCCCAGTGGCACTTTGCGTGGCACCTTGCGTGAACGTGTGAATGGTGATGGGCACATCCACGCCGAAGCCTACCTGCGTCGATCCATTTAACCCGCCGATCGATTGCGAAACCAGGTCATGAAAAGACATGGTCCCCGCTTTGAAGCCTGTGGTATTCAAGTTGGCCAGATTGTTGCCCACCACGTCTATGGCCATGGTATTTGCGTTCAGCCCGGAAAGCGCCGTGTTAAATGATGTGAACATGAAATCCTTCTCCTGTTAAATTTGCGGACCGCAATTTTTGAACAACATTGCGAACCAGTCCTGCGCGAGCCAACCTGGTGCGAGTCAAGCTTGTGCGCAGCAAGCTGGTTTGAAGCAAGCTGGTTTGAAACAAGCTGGTTTGAAGCACGATTAGACTCCCGCCGTGCTTTGGCCCGTGCTGGTCTTGCCATTGCTCACCTGCAGCAAGGCCAGAATTTTGTTCAAATCCTGCGTGCTCTGCGTATCTTGTTCGAGCGTGGTGAATTGCGCCAGCTGGGTCACAAAAGACGTTCCGTCGGCGGGATTTTGCGGATCCTGATTCTTCAACTGCGCCACCAGCAATTGCAGGAACACGCTTTCATTGGCCAGGCCGCCGGCGGGAACGGTGGTTCCCGTCGTTGTCCCAGGTGTGGTTCCCGCCGGTGTTCCTGGTGTCGATCCCGCTGCGGCGGTCCGTAGCGTTGCCGACATGCGAGCCAGGTTTAAAGCGCCCCCTTTTACCGCTGGAATCGGTATGCGGGATAGCGAGTCGAGAAGCGGTGTGATGTTCATGAATGTGAGGTCCTTTCGTAAATCGACGCGTAGCGTAGGGCTGACTGCGTCACCTTGAAACTGCTGCGTGAATCTGTTCCTGCGTCATACTGTGGCTGCGTCAAGCGGTGGCTGCGTCAAGCGAGCTGGTCATCCAATCCTGAGAAACCATCCGCGGAGCGGGATGCCCCCGCGGTCCGGCGGCCGGTTGCCGATGATTTGGCTGCTGCGGGTCTTGTTGTGGTTGCCGGCGTGAACCGCTGAATCCGCCTTGGCCCTGGCCCTCCTGCGGGCTGGTATTCTGATCAGCGTTTTGCGCGCTGTTTGAATCGCGGTTTTGATGATTCTGCCCCGGCCCATTTTGAGAACTGCCGGCGGCCGCCGCCTGTGCCAGGGCGTTTAGCCCGGAGCCTGAATCCGCCAAGCCGTTGTGGGGCAAAAATGTTTCGGTGTGAAATCCGGCTTTGTCCAGCGATTGCACCAGATTCGGCAAGCTTTGCCGCAAGGAGCTCTGCAGCGCCCCGTCGGCCGTTCGCACCGCGACCTGCACTGCGCCCCTGCGTTGGCTGATTTGCAAATCCACCGGTGCCGCATCACTGGGGCTGACGCGCACCGTCAGATCATGCAGCCGCACAACAGAAGATGCGGCGGCCGGTGGCGTGTCTCGCCTCATTGAGTTTGCCGCAGAAGCGGAGCCGGTTGCAGTGATCTGCGCTGGTACATGCGCAGCAACCTGAGCGAATGATCCTGTACTACCCAGTGCCAGCGGGGCCTGAAGCGCGGCCTTACCCGGCCCCTCACCGGACTCCGGCTCGCGCTGGGAATCGGAATCTTGCCAAGCCTGACCGGAAGAGGCATTTGTACCGCTCTGATGATCAGCGGCTGCTAATACCATGCCTCCGCCGCCGGTTGCTCCGTTCGTATCGCCGGTGATGTTACCTGTACTAGTGTTGCTGACGGTGTTGCCGACGGTTTTGCCGAGCGTGTTGCCTCCGTCGCCAGGGAAGTGCACGCGGGAAAGAGCATCGGTTGGCGATTCAGTTTGCGGCTGGGTTTGCGATGCGGGTTGCAATGTTTGTTGCACTGTTTGTTGCACTGAAGTGTCCCGCACATGCGGAGTCAGCAGCGCTGCAAACGCCAGGTCACCCATGGTCATCGCGGAGGTGCCGGACACCGCGGCGGTGGTAACCGAGAGATTGCCTGGTTCACCGTTAGCCGCTTGTCCAGACGATGCCAAGCCCGAGGTAGCCTTACCGCCCGCATCGGCAGGACTCGAAGCCAACGGGCTCCCGGATGAGAGCGCTCGTCCACATGTATTGAAACCAGATGAATTGAAACCAGATGAATTGAAAACACCTAGGGGAGAGGATGCAAAAGCATCATAACCCGCACCACGAGAATCTGCACCCAGGCATGCTGCCAGATTCTTTTCGGAATCCGTCATTGCTTTCAGTCCGCTCCCTTTCAGCCCGCTCCCGCCGGAAGTGCCCAATGTGGGAGCTAAGCCAAAAGGGCCGCCAGCGTTTGCCAACTCGCCGGCGTTTGTACCATCTCCAGACGTGGGGTTCTGCAGATTTCCTGGCGCGAATCTACTCTGCGATTTCCCCGTCGCAGCAGGCCCCAGCGAAGTCCCTCCCAACATGGATTGGATCAGCGCATCGGCAATCTGCGACGGCGAGGCCGCGAATGGCAGTGTGGAGCTTCCCGGCATGGAACCACCTGCGTTGCCGCCGTTATGGTCGGCCGCCCCCGGATGATCCGCTTGGTTGGCACTTGCGTCCTTCGCACGAACATCAGCACCAACACCGGCACCAACATCGGACAGACTCCCGCCGGTTACCAACTGGCCCTGCTGTTGCAGCAGAAGGTTCACCAGGCTGGCAAAAGCGGACTGTGATTCGGTTGGCCGCTCCGTCTCCGTCACTTGACTCCCTTCGCCGGCGTTGTGAGGCGCCTTCGGAGACGTGGCTTTGTTGGTTTGCCGGCCGCGGGCAGATCTTACTAAGCCAGGCCGTTGCAAATCAGCCGGCGGTTGCGAGTACGAAGGACGCTTTACAGGCGATGAATAGGCCAGCCCATGCTCAGCCAGCCCATGCGCAAAAAGAAGCCCTGCCCCAGCATCGCGATTCGCCCACCGCACCCCAAGCGCACCAAGCGAAATGGCGGGCTTCAACGCACGATCAGGAAAACCCGCAGCGGGATTTGCACCGGTGATGTTCACGGTGGGATGCACTGCAGTTCAGTGCCCACTGGCGGTTTATGCATTTCCTGCATGATTCCCGCAAGGTGCTTGCAGGGTTATGAAGCATTTGGCAAAGCTCAGGGCAATCACGAAGCAAGCGCAAAACGGGATTTGGTTCAAAACGAACCAGGATCTTTCGTTCCGTTTCGACGAATGACGTCCCTTATGAATTCATATCGGTTGGAAACAGGGTGGTTTGAACACCAACGCGCAACGGTGCGTGAATTGCATTGTCTCTCCCGAAACGCTTTCCACGAAGCGTCCTAGGAAACCTTCCAGGCAAGCAAACCATTTTATGGACCCACTTATGATCGCCGCCGCCAGCGGAATGAAAGCACGTTTGGAATCGCTGGATATGTTGGCCAACAATCTGGCCAACACAGGAACCGCCGGATTTAAGGCTGACCGCGAATTCTACAACTTGTATGAGCAGCAACTCCCGCTGATTGAGAATCGCTGGACGGATTTTTCGCAAGGCAGCGTGATCCCTACAGGTAATCCATTAGACCTGGCGCTCTCCGGACCCGGCTTCTTCGCACTGAACGGATTGAATGGAATCGTATACACGCGCAACGGTTCGTTTCGAGTATCAAAGAACAACCAATTGGAATCGGTTGAAGGCTATACGCTGCGCAATATTCTGGGGCCGGATCCGGGAAAGCCCATCACGATCGATCCCAGCAAGCCTGTGCTGATTGACAAGACCGGCACGGTGAAACAGGACGGGGAGACTCTAGGCAAGTTGGAGATTGACCGGATTCCCAATGCAGCGGGCAACACGGGAAATATCTCAGTAACCGGCGCGGCAGAGGTCGCGCCGGCAAACCCGGCCCAACCGAGCATTGCCCAACAGACCGCCGCTCAACAGAACACCGCTTCCAGCGTCAAACTCGGCAATAGCTATTTCATGTTGAACATCAACACTGCGGCCCCCGTGCCGGAAGAGCAAACCGAAGTTCTGCAAGGGCAACTGGAACAATCCAACGTTCCCCTATCCGATTCCGCGGTCCGCCTGATGAGCGTGATGCGGCAATTTGAAATGCTGCAAAAAGCGTTAAGCGTGGGGACGCAGATGAACAAGGAAGCGATCCAGGACGTCGCCCGGCCCAGCTAAAGCAAACGAACCAGAAGTAAGGGAATCAAAGTTAAGGAATCGAAGTTAAGGGAATAGAAGTTAAGGGAATAGAAGTTAGGGAATCGAAGGCAGTTAATCCATATGATCAGGGCACTCTACAGCGCCGGCAGCGGCATGAACGCACAGCAGATGAGCATAGACAACATCGCCCACAACCTGGCGAACGCAAGCACGGTGGGGTTCAAGGCCCGGCGAACGCAGTTTCAGGATTTGCTGTACCAAAGCTTTCTGCAACCCGGCGCCGCTTCCAGCGCGCAGACCGTCATTCCCAGCGGCTTGCAGTTGGGCTTGGGAGCAAGACCCTCGGCTAACTCAATCATTTTGATGCAAGGCAGTTTTCAGCAAACCAGCAATCCGCTGGATCTGGTGATTGCGGGCAACGGCTTTTTTCAGATTCGCAAGCCGGATGGCACCACGGCCTACACGCGCGCGGGCAATTTTCAACTGGACCGCGACGGCAATGTGGTGAATGCGCAAGGCTATTCGCTGGAGCCGCAAATCACCATCAACGCCCAGGCGCAATCGATTACCGTGGGCGGGGACGGCACGGTGAGTTATACACTTCCCTCGCAAGCGGCTTCCCAGGTAGCCGGGCAGATTCAGTTGGCCAATTTCACCAACCCGGGCGGGCTGAACAGTCTGGGCAATGGCCTGTTTATGCCGACCGACGCCAGCGGCGACGCCACGGTGGGCAACCCGGGCGGCCAGGAAGGCATGGGTGCGCTGCAGCAGGGCTACGTCGAAGCGTCCAACGTCAGCGTGGTAGAGGAGTTCATCAACATGATTGTCAGCCAGCGTGCGTATGAGGCCAATACGAAAGTGGCCAAGGCGGCGGACGAAATGTACCAGCAGGTGAACAACGTTATTCAATAGTCTTATGCGGACACAGCTCCTATTCGCGCTGGCGGTCTTCGCTCCGCGGGGCCTTTTGCTGGGCTGCGCGGCGCTGGAGGCGGACCAGATTCACGCGCGCGATTTAGCCGCTGTGGTGAGCGAATTTTCGAGTGTGGATCCGGAAACGATTGTCGCGCCCGCGCCGGTGGCTGGTGTCACGCGGGTGATGCGCAGCGGCGAACTGTTGAGTCTGGCCAAACGCTTTCGTCTGAGCTTGCCAGCGGTGCTGAGCGAAATCTGCTTCGAGCGTGCAGCGGAGCCGTTGACCGAAGTTCATTTGCAGCCGGTGCTCGAACAATCTCTGGGTGTTTCAGACGTCGAGATTCTGGATTTCAGCCACCTGCGAATTCCCCACAACGCGGTGCTCGAGTTTCCGCGTTCGTCGTTGCTTTCCTCCGGCTATTGGCGCGGACGTGTGGTCTACG
The DNA here is from genome assembly GCA_025350105.1 of Terriglobia bacterium. Lineage (GTDB taxonomy): Bacteria > Acidobacteriota > Terriglobia > Bryobacterales > Bryobacteraceae > Palsa-187. The sequence goes on from JANXYJ010000054.1 coordinate 32,149, forward strand.
ATGGCAACCGCGTGGTGCCGGTTTGGGTCAAGATCAAACCGCTAACGGCCGGTCCGGCCATGGTCAATGGAGGTGACAAAGCCGATCACTTCGATAAAACACGTGGCGACAAAACAGGCGGCGACGCGGTCGACCGCGGGGACAGAGTGGAGGTTGAAGTCCAAAGCGGTCCGGCACGTTTGAGCTTTGAAGCACACGCCGAGACCACGGGCCGCGCGGGCGACTCCATCTTAGTCCGCAATCCGGAAAACGGCCGCCTGTTTCAGGCTCGCGTGGTGGGCAAAGGCAAGGTGCTGGTGCAACGTTAGCCGTTGCCATCGAGCATCACACAAGAGATAGAATTCGCACAAAATCAGCCAACCATTTCACACAAATGACGAATACCAAACTCTGCAAAATCATCCTTCTTGCATTCGTGCTTCTAACGGTCCAAGCATGGGCTCCTCTGATGGCGAAGTCCGCCGTGCAGACACCGCCGCAAGTGGCGGCGGACTCCCCCGTAGCGGCCCCCGCTGTGCCCGCCCCGATGCCAGCCGTCGCGCCGAATGACATGAACCGTGTCGTGCCAACGGTGGTCGTGCTAACGGTGGTCGTGCCAACCGTCAATCCCCCAAGCGGAGCACCCGCCGGTTCACCCGGTTCCATCTTTATGCCGGTGGGCCGTTTGGTCGATTCCACGCGCGATTTCCGAGCCAGCCAGGTGGATGACCTCATCACGGTCGTGGTGAGCGAAAGCGCATCGGCGGTTTCCTCTGGCGTGACCAACAGCTCGCGCAAATCGTCCGCCAACGCCGGGATTACTTCCTTGGCCGGTCCGCTGAAAGCGGCCAGCGCGCTCACCAGTTTGTTGACCACCACGGGCAATCAGCAACTGCAGGGCACCGGCCAGACCAGCCGCAATATGACCTTGACCACCACGCTTTCGGCGCGGGTGATCGGGGTCACCAGCAACGGCACGCTGATCATCGAAGGCCGGCGCGAGATCGCGGTCAATTCAGAAAAGCAAGCCGTGATTGTGCGGGGCTTGGTTCGTCCGGAAGATCTGACCACGGGCAACACTATCGCCTCCACGCGCATCGCCGACCTGCGCATTGCAGTGAACGGCAAAGGCGTGGTGGGTGACGCCGTGCGCCGGCCCAATATTCTGTATCGCATCATGCTGGGGCTGCTGCCGTTTTAGGTTTTTCATGCGACGGTATTTTCTAGCACTACTGGTTTCGGTCACGCTGCCCTCTCTCACCTGGGGAGGTGCTCCGACGCTGGCGGGCGCCCGGCTGAAAGATCTGGCGTCGCTTGAAGGCGTGCGCGATAACCAGTTGATGGGCTACGGGGTGGTGGTGGGCTTGGCAGGCACCGGCGACAAGCGGCAAACCGTTTTTTCGGTGCAGGCGCTGACCAATATTCTGCGCCGTATGGGCGTGACGGTGGATCCGGCGGCCATTCAGGTGCGCAACATTGCAGCGGTGATGGTCACTGCCAACCTGCCGGCTTTCGCGCAGCCGGGCACCAAGATCGACATTACCGCGTCGGCGATTGGCGACGCGGCGAATCTGCAGGGGGGCATGCTGTTGATGACGTCGCTCAAAGGCGCCGATGGCGAAGTCTACGCCGTAGCGCAAGGGCCCATTGTCACGGGCGGTTTTGCGGCGGGCCGGGGCGGTGCCGCGCAAAGCGTGAATCATCCCACCGTGGGGCGTTTGCCCGATGGTGCGATCGTCGAAAAAATGCCGCCCAGCGTTCTGCTTTCCTCCACTGGTACTTCCGGCAGCAGTTCCACTCATTTGAAGTGGCAGCTGCGGCAGGCCGATTTCACCACCGCCGCGCGCATTGCCGAAGCGTTGAACAAGCGCTTCGCCAAAGAGGGAACCAGCGTGGTTGCCAAAGCCGAAAGTTCGGCCCTGGTTGCAGTCGATGTCCCGCCGGCTTTTTCCGCCAGGCTGGTTGAGTTTGTGGCTGAAATGGAAGCGCTGAATATTGAGCCGGACCGCCACGAAAAAATCATCGTGAACGAACGCAGCGGCACCATCGTGTTGGGCAAGGACGTGCGCATTTCGCCGGTCTCGATTCTACATGGCTCGCTCACCGTCGAAATTCAAACCCAGCTCGACGTCTCGCAGCCGGAGCCGCTCAGCAACGGCCAAACTGTGGTGGTACCGAACACGACGGTGAAGGCGAAAGAAGCCAGGCCGCAAAGCGTGCTGCTGAAGAACGGCGCCACGGTGGAGGATCTGGTGCGCGGCTTGCAGGCGATCGGCTCCAGCGCCCGCGACATTATTTCCATTCTTCAAAGCATGAAGGCCGCCGGGGCCATCGATGCTGTGATCGAGGTCATTTAAATCTCATGTCCAATTCACTTTCCGCTGTTCTCCCTACTTCTGGAGTTTCTTCGGGTACGGCCGATGCCCTGCTGGGCTCCGGACAGGCTGCTCCCACCAACGCCAAACAGGCGGCAGAGCAGTTTGAGAGCCTGCTGCTGGCGCAGATGCTGAATTCCATTCATGAAGCCGAGTCCACCGGCCTCGATGGAGAGGAGAACAGCAGCGGGTCCAGTGCGGTGGTGCAAGATATGGCGAATCAACAATTTGCGCAGATGCTTTCCCAAAAGGGAGGGGTTGGCATAAGCCGTTTGGTAGTGGATGGCTTGCGTGAAAAAACCGGAAACAACGGGCACCCCGCACAAAAGAACAAAGTTTAATCACATTGTTAGGGGCGAAGACGCCCATGGGCGAAAATTCTTCATTGACGCCTTGCGCTGGTTGTGTATAATTCTTCCATGCGCTTACTTGCCGTTCTATTAGCTTTAGCCATGGGCCTGACCGTCTCCGCTCAGGAAGAGAAGAAGAAGGCCGCCCCTGGTCCGCCGAAAAACCTGAAAGTTCTGCCCGCTGACGTCGACATTCGCGCCACCATGGGTGCGTTCCGCGCCGCGCTTGGCGTTGAATGCGTTTACTGCCACGTGCAGGGCGATTTCGCTAGCGATGACAACCCCAAGAAGAACACAGCCCGCGCCATGATCCGTATGGCCGGCGACATCAACTCACGCTTCCCTGATGGCAAACGGCACGTCAGCTGCTACACCTGCCACCGCGGCAAGGTTGAGCCGGATATGGCTCCGCCGGCTGCTCAGTAAGCCACAGTTCAGTTTGGTATCGCGAAAGCGCGTCAGGCAGGTTGCCTGGCGCGTTTTTTGTTTTTTAGGGTCCTACTATTTTGGCGAATCCAGGTGTGGATGAACCGCTGGTGTATCCCTGCGCAAAAAATTTCCGCGCCCGGCCCCAGCATTGTGGGGCTGATTAGGTGGAGTTTGACGGTTTCGAGTGAGGAACGAACTTTTCGCGGAGTTGCCTAAATAGGGCCGCAGCTTAGGCCCGCTCGGTCGCAATCGTGTAGTCGTACCACTCGACGATCTTGCCGTCTTTTAGGAAGAACACTCCCACGCCGTGCCAGGATTTCAGTTGAAAATTTCTGAAATGATCCACACGTTCGTTGAAAACCATAGGGCCCCGGGCCCAGCTTTCACGCACTTCGAAATGATCCACGTTGTTGAGAAAGCGCATGATGGCTTCGGTGACGGCGGCCTTGCCCAGGTTGGGTTCCATGGTTTCGGTAACACGATAGGCGGCGTTGTCGGCGAAGAACGCCATCAGTTGATCCAGGTTGTGGTTAGGCCAAGCCGCGCAAAAATCGCTGACGATTTTCAGGTTGGCCTTTTCGGCCGAGCTGTTCTCGGCCGCTGCGGCGGGGATGGCCAGAGCCGCCACTCCGGCTGTGATCGCATGTCGGCGGGAAATGCGTTTCATGATTTGTCTACTCTATCACCATGGTTTGTCACCAGGAGACAATATCGATAGAAATGCCCCTCTCCTCCAACTACGGTGAGGCCTGGAAACCGTATCAGGAGTGGGCCGACGCGCCGCAGAACCGGACCAGCGGCCACCCACCGACATTCACGGCGGACATGGACGCTTTGTATCGGGCCTAACCGAAAAGAAGGGCCCGCGGGCGATGGACTGCGGCTTCGCGCTTCTGCAGGCTCTGTATGAGCGTCCTTTGACCCAGTTGACGAATGCAGCTGCTTCCGCCTCTGTCGTCAAAGCTTGACCGGTTTGACATTTCTCCGAAATCAGGGGCTGGTACTTTTAACCTCGACCAGCTTGAATTTCAGCACGCAACGGAGAAAATCAAAAATGTTTAAAACGTTCACGCGGGCCTTGCCCGTTTTTTTGGCGGCCAATCTATGGACGATCACTGCCTTTGCAGCCGACCCCACCTACCCTTCCAATGTGGATGCGAATGCGAAAGTCCCGGGAATGGTAGCCCCCAACATCCTCTCGCCTGAACTGGTGGAGACGTTGTTGGCCACCGGTTCGATGAAGCTAGAAAACCCGTCCGGCATCATCAAATACTACGGCTACAACGATGACGGGACGTTCCTTCCCACCACGCCGGGCAGCGCCGTGGAAGCTCACAAAACGGAACCCGACAAGAACACTTACTTGGTATTGGACGACCAAAAGGGCGCGGACCCGTCGTACAACTATGGCAAGCATTTCCTGTATCAGGGCCACGAAACGGGCCAACAGGGCTACATCACGCGCATCAATCTGGACGCCGTGGATGCGAAACACAAAATCACGCTGCTGGCCACCAATGAATCCAGCGGCGCGAAGCTCCCGGTGTTTGACGGCAGCATGTTCTATCCGTTTTCCCAGCATTTGCTCTTCTCCGCTGAAAGCGGCGCGGCCAGCGGCATCTGGCAAGCCAGTCTCGATTTTCCGTCCAAAGTGGACAACCTGACCGGCATCATGGGCCAGGGTGGCTATGAAGGAATGCAGGCCGACAACCAGGGCCGCATCATCATTGTGGAAGATGTAGGCGGATCGTCGGGCGCGGTGAACACGTCGGCGAAGCGGCCCAACAGCTTCGTCTACCGTTTCGTTCCCTACGATACGGCGAACCTGCAAGCGGGTGGCATTCTGCAAGTGCTGCAAGTGAAGTCGCTCGATGGCACGCCGATGTCGTTCAACAAGTATGCGAGCGCGGATGCGGCCATTCTGTCGCAGGACGAGAAGGACCTGCACACCTACGGCAAGAAGTTCGACACCACCTGGATCACTATCCACGATACGAAGGTGAATGGCATGGCTGCGTTCGATGCGAACGCGTTGGCCAAGGCGAAAAACGGAACACCGTTCAAACGGCCCGAAAATGGCCAGTTCCGCCCGGGTTGGCACTTCAGCCAATTCTTCTTCGACGAAACCGGCGACACCAACGCGAACAGCCAGGCCAACGCGGGTTACGGCGGATGGGGCTCCATCATGAAGCTCGAATTGGATGAGGACAACACGGGGCAGATTTCGGTGTTCTACAACTGCGACAAAGCCCATTCGGGTTTTGACAACGTGGCGTTCTGGGACGATGCCCGCGTGGTATTCGTGGAAGACGCCGGCGATACACTGCACACGCAACGCGCCGCGCTGGACTCGGCGTATCTGTTCGATCTAGATGTGGACTACAGCGCCGGCGCACAGCCCGTGCGTATTCTGGCCGAGGGCCGCGATCCATCAGCTACCATCGATTCGCTGCTACTAGGGGGAGGCTTCACCGGCGCCTTCGTGAATGAAGGCGATAACGAAATCACCGGCTGGCATCTTTCCGATGGCGATTCCACCGTAAGGGGTTTGATGGGAACGAAAGTGCCGAAGCCGTTCCGGAGCGGATGGCGCTTGTTCTGGAACCAACAACACGGCGACAACAACGCTTGGGAGATTCTGAGCGCGCAAAAAGCCAACGTGGATCTGGACCGCTAGAAGTCACAATCAACAACAGACTCCAGACAACAGACTCCAGACAACAGACGGCCCGGCGGAAGCGATTCTGCCGGGCTTTCTTGCGTCAAGACCTTTCATTCACTTCAAGCCGTTAGACCCGTTTGCGCACGAACTCATAGCGCTCTAGCGTAGCGGCGTAGCTGGAGTCAGGATCGGTGCGCGTGATTTTGCCCACGCAGCGAACCCGCACTTCGATCTTCGAGCCCGTCACTTTCGGCAGTGTGATGTAGTATTCAATCGACTCCCCTATTTCGAAAGGCGTGGGAGCCACGAACAGCACCCCGCCGGAACTTACGTTTTTGGTTTCGCCTTGCTCCCGTGTGCGGTCCTGCAACACAACCTCAAAGGGGAGACGCAGATCGAAACGTTGATGTTTTCTGTGCTCTATCACCGTGATCTAAGTGTATTGGGGGAGGGCATCATACACAATAGGGGAGCGGCCCAAATGCGGGTGGTTTTGTAATGGTACTTTATTCAAATGAGTGCAGAATATGTAGTTACGCCTCCGCCGGTGGTGGGGTTGCCGGTTGTGGGAAGCAGCGAAAAGTTCCCCGTGAGACGGATTTATTGCGTGGGACGCAACTACGCGGCGCATGCGCGCGAGTTCGGGCACGACGAAAAACTGCCGCCGTTCTTCTTCGCCAAAGCCGCGGATATGATTGTGCCGGATGGCGCCACTGTGCCCTATCCGCCGCTGACGCAGAACTATCATCACGAGGTGGAGCTGGTGGCGGCAATTGGAAAAGGTGGCGCGAATATTGCGGCTGATAAAGCGCTGGAGCACGTGTATGGCTACGCGGTGGGTTTCGATATGACGCGCAGAGATGTCCAGCAGGCCGCGGCCAAAAACGGCAAGCCGTGGGAGGTGGGCAAATCGTTCGACAACTCCGCGCCGTGCGGCCCGGTGTATCCGGTGGCGCAAGTGGGGCACATCACCAGCGGCAAGATTCAGATCACGGTGAACGGCCAAGTGCGGCAAAGCTCTGACATCAATTTGATGATTTGGGACGTGGCGCACATCATTGAACATCTTTCGCAGCAAGTGACGCTCGGGCCGGGTGACTTGATTTTCACCGGTACGCCGGAGGGCGTAAGCGCGGTGGTGAAGGGCGACGTGATGGTGGGCAGCGTGGAGACGCTGGGGACGCTGACGGTAAAGGTTGGTTGATTTGTGCGCGCTCTGATCCAACGCGTGACCAGCGCCAGCGTGACGGTGGATGGACAGATTACGGGGCAGATTAAGAATGGTCTGCTGGTGCTGCTGGGCGTGGCCAAGCCCGACACCGCGGCGGATACGAATTATCTGGTCGAGAAGGTTCTGAATCTGCGCGTGTTCAATGATAGTGCGGGAAGGATGAACCTGAGTCTATTGGACACTGGCGGCGGGCTGTTGTGTGTTTCGCAATTCACTCTGTATGGAGACACACGCAAAGGAAGAAGGCCAGGCTTTGACGCGGCCGCTCCACCGGAACAAGCTCGCGCGCTGTATGAGTATTTCGTGGCCGCTGCACGGCGTGCTGGCGTGCAGGTTGAGACCGGCATCTTTCAGGCGGACATGAAAGTGGCGCTGGTGAATGATGGGCCGGTGACGTTGATGTTGGAGAGCATAACCAAAATCGACGGCGCCGGGCTGACTTCAACAACGCCGCCGCTCCCAAGCCACGATTCGACCTAACTCCAAGGCGATTTCGGAGTGTGTTGGGCAAGACGTTGAGTGCTTGCTCTTAAGGCATCACGGTGTTCCTGTGTGGTGTAAGTGTGTTTATGAACGACACAATGGTATGTCCCCCTAGTTCCGTTTCCGGGTGCTAGCGCGATGAGCTTGTGGCTTTCTCCCCAACATACAGGGCAGTACGGAATGTTTTTGCCTTGCGCTCGCTCTGACTGCCGAACAAGAAATTGTCCGTCGGGTTCCATGTTAAGGTCAGATTCTATCTCTTGCTGGCGCTTGTCGTCTGTTAGCGTCGCCTGAAGGTTGCGGTTATCTTCTTGCGCATCAACGAGGGCTTGACGAGTTTGAATAAGAAGGCCTTGTAGCTCGAGAAGTCGAGCCGCGACGTCTTGTGGATCAACATGTTCACGCTTAAGCAATTCTAGGGCGCCTTGAATCAGCTTGAACCCTGCTGTCGCTGCCGAGAGTCCCTCCGCAATAGCCATAATTGCCTCCTGTGCAAAACCAATTCAATCATTTGCTGCGCTGAATCAATTCCACCGCTACTCCATTGGGATCTTCGACAAAAACGTTGCGTGACATTGGTCCCATTTGGATCGGTGCGCCACCGGCGGTGATCACTTTCACTCCGGCGGCTTTCAGCTTTTTCAGCATGCCGTCGACATCGTCCACGCGCAATGAAATTGCCACGGAGCCGGGGTCAGGGATGCGCAGGCGGAAAGGCTTGCGGGCGATGTTGCTAAATTCGTAAAGCTCCAAGCGAGCATTGGTTCCGGGTACGTTGCCCACGCTCTGTTTCGCCTCGCCCGAATGCGCGCCCACCATTTCCAGAATGGCGGGATTCGAGCCGAAATTGGCTCTCAGGCGAATATCAAAACCCAGCAGGCCGTTGTAGAACGCAAGCGTCTTTTCGGTATTCTCCACCGTGAGGCCCATGTTGGCACTGATGACATTACCTGCGGGGGCGTCGGCTGGAATAGGCTCCTGCTGCAGTACTTCGAGGATGTAGCCATCGGGATCGCGCACCAGTACGCTGCGCAGGTTGGGGTTTAGCTTCACCGGTTGGCCGTGGCGGCTGATGATCTGCGCGCCAGCTTTTTTGAGTGCGTTGAAAGTGGCATCCAGGTCACGCACCCGAAAAGTGATGTCGGCTGCGCCGGGGTCCCAGTGATTGGGCTCACCTTCCTTGCGCTCAATGCCGGTGAATTCGGTGAGCTCCAGGCCAAAGGCCGCGCCGGGAATTTTGAAAGTCGCCGCGCGGAACTTGGCCGACTTGCCTTGAGGAAAAGCGGCGGTGTTCACTAAGCTGAGCACGGCCGGATTCGCGTTGGGCGCGGCCAGGGGAGCGTTCAGCTCCAGGCCAAACACGGTTCTATAAAACGTGACCGCTTCGTTCAGATTCTCCACGCCATGAATGAAATTCTGCACACCGGTGACGCTTTGGGCCTGCACCGCGGCGGCGCCCAAGAGGGTGAAGAGACCAAGGGAAAGAATATTTCGCATAAGTCCTAAGTTCCTTTCGCGATGGTAGCAGAAAAGGGGGCAGAAAAACGCGGTGTGCTATGATGACTTTGAGTACGTTTGTGGGCCTGTGGCGCAGTTGGGAGCGCGCTTCCATGGCATGGAAGAGGTCGACGGTTCGAACCCGGCCAGGTCCACCAAATGTTTCAAACACTTACGGGCCTCGGCCCGCCAAGTTCCTCGCCCGTGGAGTCCAACTGGAGTCCAAAACCCATTTGATGCACGGGCAGCCATGGGCACCGTGTCAATTCTCGATGGTGCCCCCGACTAGGCTTTCGCCGTCAACGTCATCCAAGGAATGGGCAGTGTGGGCACCGTTTTCCACGCTTGTTGTTTGCTGGAGACGACAACAATCACTTTCCAATATGAGGACGTTGCCCATCGCTTCGGGCTGATGATCAGCCGGCGGAATGGCTCGCCTTCGCCGAAGGCTGCCCGGCTGCCCCCGACGCGGGCCGGGGACTCGGTCAGAACATTTTGGGGTCGTCGTGTTGGGCGGCCCCAGGATGCCGTAAGCGTGCCAATGATCCGGCGTTGCCGATTCTACGCCGTGCCTAAAGGAATCGAGAAGTGTCGCTAAACAGTTCTCACAGGTGCCGGGCGCTGCAATTTACGCCACGCGTTTGAAAATCCCCGGCTCAGAATTCAATTCGAGCCGCCCGCATTCGAACCGCGCAAGCGCAGCGGCCGCACGTTGGCCGAGATAGTCCGGCTGAGGCGTTTCGGACGCGTTCAAGACACTAGTAGCGCAGAACCATTGCTAGAGACTTCCGCAAACAATGTCGCATCCGCCCAAATCTGCAATGAATTGTACCCCGGAGCGCTCCAACTCAGGCGATGCCAACCCGCTGCGAAACCGTTACGATCAACGCCACGCTGAGTAGCAAGCTTCCTTTAGTCGGCATAAGTGATTGATCCCATCCGAGTATGTCAGACCCACCCTCGGTTTGCGGTGTAACACCGGTCACGTTCAACAGTGACCCGCATCACACTCGGCAGTAACAATTTGGAGTACGCTCATTCGCAACGCTCGCCACAGTTGAAGAGGGATTGAGTCGTGGTCGCGATCAAGCTAGTCTCCGGCCAAGCCCCTCAACGTAGGCGGATTCACTTGAGCGTCGCGGGTTTCGATTTGAAGTTAAGGGGACAAACATGCGAATTAACTCAGGGAACGCGCTGGTGTGCAGGCTCGCCGTTTTGCTTTTGCTGGGTCTTCCTGCGTTTCCGCAGGCTGAACTCGGCCGCATCACCGGGATTGTCACTGACCCTAGTGGTGCCAGTGTGCCATCCGCAACCGTAACCGTCATTGACTCCCAAAGAGGTGAATCACGTGTGCTGACCACGGACACCGCCGGCGCCTACTTTGCGACAACGCTGCTTCCTAGCACGTACACGGTGCGGATCGAATTCAAAAATTTCAAGACGGCGGAGCGTCAGAATGTAGTCGTGGAGACGGGCCAGGAGGTGCGCGTCGACTCCGTGCTCCAAACCGGCGACTCGGCGGAACGAGTGACGGTGGTTGAAGCGCTGCCGCTGGTAGATACATCTGACGCCGTCCTTGGAGGGACATTGAGCAATGCAGTCATCAACGATCTGCCTCTCAACGGCCGCGACTATCAGTCTTTGCTGACCATTCGCCCGGGTGTATTTCAGTACGCAGGCGGCGGATCCTGGACGCAGAGCACCAATGGCGTCCGTCCTGACGCAAATGGCTGGTTGGTAGACGGCCAATTGAACGCGGATCCGAGCAACGGCAGAAGCGTCATCGGTGTTCAAACTCCTCTTACGGACGTGGCCACCGTTTTGCCGATTGACGCCATCCAGGAATTCAGCACGCAGATAAGTCCCAAGGCAGAAATCGGCTGGAAGACCGGCGCTACGGTAAACGTGGGTATCAAATCCGGCACTAACGTATTGCACGGCACAATTTACGCTTTTGGCCGCAACGCCGATTGGGATGCGCGCAACTATTTCAATCCCACACCAAGCCCGCAGATACCGTTGAACCTGGAGCAATATGGTGCTTCCGTGGGTGGCCCCATCAAGAAAAACAAGTTGTTCTACTTCGCAAATTTTGAGAATTACCACAATGAGCTGGGCGTTCCTCAAACGATCAGCGCTCCAGAGACGATCTCCACGGGCAGCGCAAAAAACAGCATCCCGGATGCGTTGGCGGCTCTTGCAGCGAAAGGAATTCCGATCAGCGCTGTCAGCCAAAGTCTGCTGAAACTGTACCCCGCAAACCCCAACACCAGCACGCCGCTGCAGACAGCGTTCAGCAACACCAACGATAGCTACAACGGAATTGGGAAGGTGAACTACCGCATCAATGATCACCATATTATCAGTGGATTTTTGTACTGGAGCCAGTATGACGGCCGCGGGGAAGACAAAATCTATATCAATCCAACATTTTTGGCGTACGTTCCCGTCAGAACCGTGGCGAACAACTATAACTGGACCTACACGCCTGGCGCGACGATGGTTAATGAAGTCAGATTCGGCTTCAACCGTTCAACCCAGGGAACCTATAACGGCGACATCGGCAAACTGGCAACCTCGTACGGGCTTAACACGGGGGTGACGGACCCAACCAGCGGCGGATTGCCGCAGGTCAGAATCAAGGGGTTTACCTCCATCGGCTCCCGCAACGGCCCGCCCAGTTTCGATGGACCAAATCCGTTTTATCGGGCAGCGGACAATTTCTCGTATTTCCACGGTAACCACGGCTTTAAATTCGGCGGCGAACTCGCCCGCGCGGATACGAATGCCGACGGTAAGGATGGCTCGCGCGGCGTGATCATTTTCGCTCCGGGCAATGCCTTTCCGGGCTCCACCGCGCTTGAAGACTTTCTCGCAGGGAAGCCGGATTCAGGCTCGCTTCCGTTCGGCAGCAAGCCTTATCGGGACGTAAGGAGGTGGCAGACGGCATTTTTCGCTCAGGACGACTGGCGCATTGCACGCCGGGTGACACTCAATTTGGGCTTGCGCTACGAATACGCCCAGGCGCCGCACGAATTGAACAATAACCTCGGGAACTTCGATCCAATCCTGGGTCTGGTGCAGGAAGGCAAACAATTTAGTTCTATCTATCATGCTGACCGTAAACAATTTTCGCCGCGGCTCGGGGTCGCGTGGGACCTCAGCGGAAAGGGGACCACGGTGTTGCGCGCAGGGTTTAGCCGTATGTACGAAACGGTGAACATCGGCTACCTGGCCGGCAATCTCGGCACCAACCCAACTGGAGCCCTACTGAACGGCGTACCCGGACCGGGCAATATTGCCAGATCTACGGCAAGCTACGATGGATCACAGCTCAATTGGCCGCTGCAGCCAGGCGCAACAGCAACAGTGTTCCCAAACGGGGCCACGGGCGCGGCCTCCTGCAGTACGGATTCCCCTTGCAATATCAATAGCATCGATCCCAATTTCAAGACTCCAACCGTCACCAACTGGACGGTGGGTATTCAGCACGCGTTCACCAACAATCTGTCCCTGGAGGTGGCGTTTGTACGTAATCACGGCGGCGATTTGCTGGGTGTCATCAATCAGAATGCGCCCCCCGTAGGCGCGGGATTCTGCGCAAATTCTCCGCTGACGCCGGCACAAATCGCGGCTGGGTGCAAGCCGGGTTCGCCCGTGACCGATCCGACCGCCGCCAGCACGGCATTTGAACAAGCTGCCCGGCCGTTCAACACGAAATTCCCTTACCTGCAGAACATCATCAAAATCGGGAACTATGACCGCTCCAACTACAACGGCCTGCAGGCGACTCTAACAAAGCGGGTTTCGCACGGGTTGTCGGTCATCGCCGGTTATACCTATTCGCACGCGCTTGACTCAGGTTCACTGAACGCATTCTATTTGCTGCCGCTGAACAGCGCCAGTGGCAGCCACGCCAGTGAGTATGCCAGCAGCGACTTCGACTTGCGCCATCGCCTGACCGTCGCCTTCACGTATGCTCTTCCTGGAAGAAAGTCACCCGGACAGTTGCTTCAAGGCTGGCAGGTGAGCGGGATCGTGACCGTGCAAAGCGCGCAGCCCTGGACCGGCATCGACACCGGCAACGACCTGAGCGGCACTGGAAATAACGGATACCGAAATGGTGGCGGCACCAGTGGCGATCGCTGGAATTTCTACGGCAAGTACGCGGATTTCAAGCCTGGGACCACCACCGCAATCGCATATTTCGCCGGCGCCAGCAACGCGAAGTGTCTGGCCCAAGCCACGGCCAACGGTCCGGGCGCCGTCGCCTCGCTTACGAATTTTGGATGTTACGCGCAGGGCAGCTCAATCCTGATTCCTCCCGCGCCGGGAACCCTAGGCAATATGGCCCGCAACTCTTTTCGGGATCTCGGGTTTAAGAACGTGAATGCGTCGATTTACAAAAACTGGAAGTTTAAGGAGCGCTACAACGCTCAGTTCCGCGCCGAATTCTTCAATGTCTTTAATCACCCCAACTTTATGAACCCGTACGGGGGCGTAAGCGGCTATGGCAGCGGAGCCACTGCCGATCCTTCGAATCCCAACCTGTTTGGCTGCAGTTGCGCCACGCCGGACGTAGGAGCGGGCAATCCTGTAATTGGCTCGGGCAGCATGCGGGCGATCCAGCTGGGCTTCAAATTTATTTTCTGAGGTACACAGATGAGGTTCACCGCCAGGTTGGGGCGGCGGGAACGGCCAATGCCGATAGCAAATTCTCAGGTGAGTCATGAAAACTCTAGGTAGGCGTGTGGAGACGCTGGAACTCAGCTTGGGAGTTACCCCCTCAGCTGCCGCCCTCCACGCGCATGAAACGTTGGAACAAATACGCAAATCGAGATCAACTCGGCTCGGAATTCAATTCGAGCCGCGCGCAGTCGAACCGCGCAAGCGCAGCGGCCGCACGTTTGGCCGAGATAATAAGGGAGAGGCGTTTCGGACGCGCTCAAAACGCTAATGCGTGACGATAATACGTCTTAACGGACGTGGGTGTAGTGCCAACTCTTATGACGCCCTTTCTCAGCAATCTTCGGAGCAGCCGACCACACGGAGAGAGCCCAACATTCCTAATAATCCGACTTGTGGACAACTTGGCCGACGCGGGGCTTGTAACCGGCGATTTTGCCTTCCCGTTGCGCTAGATCGTTTGAGAATCCTTATTTAGTTACCACGAGAATCGAGAACGAATCCGGCACCATCGGACCTCGGGCTGCCGGCGCGTTACCAGCGGGCGGCGCCGGAGCAGGAGCGTAATCCGCCGCGATCAGCAGGATTCGGTTCGTCTTGCTATCCCAGACCATCTGTTTGGCGCTTTCCTTGGTCTGCACGGTCTGTTCCACTGCAAAGCTGGTCGGACTATTTTCCTTGACGATGGTCAGAGTGCCATCGACGTTAGCACTATACGTTTCCATCGTAGTCGGGTTGAAGATGGCGGAATCAACACCGGCACCGATGGGTAAGGCATCGATAACCTTTCCGTCTTTGGCCCTGAGCATCACCATCATCTGTGGTTGACGGCAGCCAGCGAAGAGGAGTTGGTCTTTGATATCAATCGCCAGCCCGGAGCATCTGCCGCCTTTACCCGCAAGCGGGTAGTGAGCAGACACGGTCATGGTCTTCGCGTCATTAGCAGCGACATTATCCGTGGGCTCGCGGATATCAACATACACATGGCCTTTGCCATCGGTAACGGCCTGCTCCGGCATCCGTTCGAGGTCGATTGTGCCAAGAACCGAGCCATCCACCGCGTTGATCACGGTCGCATTCGGCGCGATGTGGCTGAAAATGTACACTCGTTCGTTAAATCGATCGAACAGGATGGCATCCGGGCCGCCTTGCACATCGATTGTTTTGATCGTCTTCAGCGACTTGGTGCCCACATGACGACAGGTTTGCTGCTGGCGAACCCGTGTCCTGATTTCGGATCGACCACAACGCCATTGGCCGCCGCATCGGGAATCTCGCCAGCTGGCTCAAGAGTATCCAGGTTGAAGACAGTGATTCGACCAGGGTTCTTGCGCGGGATATACAAACGGCGCGCGATGATGTCGGCAAAAGCGGTGTCGAATGTGCCCGCGCCGCCAACCCTGACCGTCTTTGAGACCCGATAGAGCCCTCCGTTCGGCGGCTGTTGGGCTAGTCCGACCAGCGCCAACATCGCGAGCCCGAGTGTCCATGGACTGACCCCCAAACTTGAGACAAAGTAATTTGACACACTTTGCAGGGAAAGGGACTGCAAGTGGCGAAGAAGCGAGCGGGGAGATATCCCCTGGCATTCCGGAAGATGGCGGTGGAGCGGCTGAAGGGCTGCGAC